>ONOC01000001.1 GCA_900319355.1 uncultured Eubacteriales bacterium
TTCGATTTTTTATCGACTCTGCTAATTCTCTGAGAAAGAAATACAAAGAAAGGCCAATGTGTTTTTATGGATAGTGCACTCCTTCATAAACAGGATTTTTACCGTCGCCAAGCATATTTTGAAATCTTCTGCGAGACTCGGTTTGGATATGTACTGCAGATCCATCAAAAGTTTGTCGTATGGTGTCGTGTTGTACTGTCCGTAAACCTGTGCATATCCCGTAAGGCCGCACTTGCACTGCAATCTCAGGTCGAATTCAGGAAGATTTTTCTTATATTGGGCTGCAATTTCAGGTCTCTCCGGTCTGGGACCCACAATCGACATATCGCCTTTCAAAATATTGATCAGCTGAGGTAATTCATCTAACCTGCATGAACGTATAAATCTGCCCACTTTGGTTACACGTGGATCATTCTCACCTGTAGAAAGCCTGGCTACCCCGTCTTTCTCAGCATCCATTTTCATGGAACGAAACTTAAGTACTTCAAAAACTTTGCCGTTCATGGTAAGCCGCTTCTGTTTGTAAAAAGCCGTTCCTCCATCCGATCGTATAATAATTGCCAGCACGAGCATCAGAGGGCTGAGGATAACCAATAACAGACCGCTGAACAGAATATCAAAGAAACGTTTAAAAAATAAATATTCAGGCGTTGGATTATATCTTCCGATTCGCAGCATCGGCTCGTGGAAAAGAGGCATTCTTTCTGCCCCGGACATAATCACGTCTCCGATACGTGGTATGACATAGGCAACCACATCATAAGCGGCGCAGTATTTGACGATCTGATTTCTTGCGTGGCTGTGGAGACCACACAGAAAAACAACATTTGTATTTTTCAAAGCCTTACGGATGCGATCCTGCTCCGCATTTTTATCTGCCGGATCTACATCTTCTCCAAGGATCTCACTGACTGAATAAACATGTGTAATATTGAAATGCGATTCAAGACCGTACTGACTGATCAGACGCTGCATATCTGACATTTCATCGTAAACAATGACAGAAGGTGTTGCAGGATACTTATGAAAATACCATTTATGGCTGTATTTGGCCCAGACAACGATGATTCCGATCTGTATGGCAAGCATCAGAAGCATTCTCGAAATGTCCGGAAGATGAAAGAGCAGCAGCCACATTATAATGTAAATAAGAAAATTTGAAATGATTACTGCCAGTGTCTGTGAATAGATAATTTCCGAGATTCTTTTTACATGTATAGAGAAGCCGGAGTAAAGATGAGCCGTCAGATAATACAGAATATAATACAATGCAATGACAAGAAAATTACCCATACGATAGTATGGCACTTTCATCTGGGGAGCATAATAATGAATCCAGAAAAAGACAAAAGGTATACCCACAGCAATTACATCAAGCAGCTTAACAAAGCGTTGAACCGCCCGGTGTTCCGTTCTGTTCCGTCCATATATATCTTTTGTGGTTGACCCGTCATAATGGTAGATATTTTCTGCCATTTCTAATCTCCCCTGATATCTGCGCTCTGTTTATTTATTATGACCTGCTGTATTGAAAATGCGCGGCTGAAGCCGCTCATTCCTCTTCCAGCCGCGCAGTTATAACTAATTGATGAGCAATGTATAATAACCGTCTGTAAATGCGAGTGATACACTGCCGGTTTACTCATTCTGAGTATATTTATACTTGTATTTATACGAATAGCGATAATAACCGCCATGTCCTGTCGGTGCATCGTTGTAGATGAAACCGATGACTCTGGCCTTGGCTCTCTGGAGCTGATCCAGTGTGCTGCCGACGGCCCGGATATCCGTTGAATTATGTCTGACGACAACGATAAAGCCGTTGCAGTACTTTGACATGATGGAAGCATCGGCAACCGTTGTCACCGGAGGCAGGTCGATGATGATGTATTCGTAGACCTTCTTCAGCTCCTCGATCAGTACCTCCAGACGCTGCGACTGCAGAAGCCAGGTGGAATCCGGCGGAATACGTCCGGACGGAAGGACATCGATACCGTACTCGGAAAGCCGGTGCATGCAGTCGCCGATTTTTGCCTGGCCGACCAGCACATCGGACAGTCCCGGTGTACCCTTGATTCTGAGTTTGGAAGCGACTGTCGGTTTTCTGAGGTCGCAGTCGATCAGCAGGACCCTCTTGCCAAGCTGACCGAAGGATAACGCCAGATTGACAGAATTAATACTTTTACCGTCGCTCGGCAGGGAACTTGTCATGCCGATGACCTTGCATCCGCTTCCCGTCAGGGAGAAAAGGACGTTGGTTCTCAGGGTCTTGTAGGCTTCCTGAATGCCCCAGGGAGATTTGTCGGTCAGAATCTGTTTTGTCTCCGAGACGACAGCTCTGTGCTTATTTTTTCTGCCGAACGCCATCAGCTTTTTCCTCCCTTTTTCTTCGAACTGTGTCCGTAATAACCGTAGCCATGGGCATCACCATCCGCCGCTTCCGCAAAATCCGGAATCGTTCCGACGATGGAAATGCCGAACTGCTCTTCAAGCTGATCCTCGCTCTTTACACGGGTATCGGAGAGTTCCATCACAACGACGATGATGATCGCAACGAGTGCACCGAGAATGCCACCGATTGCGGTGTTTCTTCCGCGATGCGGCGTGTAATGTTCATCCGGAAGCTGTGCCTCCGTGACGATTTTCATGGAACTTCCGTCTACGATATCCGATACATAATCGGGAGCAACCTCTTCAATGGCTTTGGCCATCGCATAGGACTCCTTTGGATCCTTCATTGTTACGTACACGTTGACCAGCTGCGTGTCATTCTGAACTTCTGTCGTCACGAAGTCTTTCAGATCGTCGTATTCATAGTCGAGTCCGGCGTCTTTCGCCGCGTCCACAAGAACAGACCGGCTGCTCATGATGGCCGCATAGGTATACGCAAGGGACTGTGCCGCGCTTGTATCTCCGCTGGTCAGTGTCGTGGCATCGCCTTCCCGGCTGTGGTTATTGACGTAGGCCGTGAAGGAAGACCGGTAGGTCGGTTCAATGACAAAGAAATTTACCGCGGCCGTGACGATGGCACAGACCAGCGCAAGTACGATGACGACGCCGATATGCTTGCCGATCGCTGCCATCAGGCGGCCAAGGTCAATTTCTACCTCTTCGTTATCTGCTTCTTTCCTGACTGTATTATGTTCTTCCATTTCACCCAGTTATCCCATTTAATTTTCTGTAACTATATGATTGTATTATTTTCGCTGTCAGAATGCAACCCGATTCAAATATTCAGAATAAGTTTTGTATCCTTATTAAATATACTTAAATTCAGGTGCAATTATTACAGTTCCTCATTGGCTGTGATATGCTCCGGATTCCGGACGAAAAGCGTCTGTGCCGCCTCAGTACCGTAATGGGAGCTGATGTATTCGCATGCCTCCGCGAGATGGGAGCGTCTGTCTTTCATGTTGTGCACATCGGAGCCGACGAAGTCTACCCGCTCGGATTTCAGCAATTTGCCGCAGAAATGCTTCATGGACCACCCGTCTTCGCCGATGATGCTGTTTGCGTTGATCTGGAGATACGCGCCGGCTTCATGCAGTTCATCGACGAATTCGATGTGTTTGCGGATGGCGTCGTATCTCTCCCCGTGGGCAATGATCGGCAGCAGGCCGGCATTCCTCGCCGAACGGCAGCGCTCCTCTATGAACTTTGCCGGATGATCCTCGGAGAATTCGAGAAGGACATACTGCGTTCCCGCAAGGCGGTAGCGCGGATCTCCGTTGATGGTGTCGGTCATGTCCGTGAAGACATGGAACTCACAGCCCAGAAAGAGTTTCAGATCAGGCAGTTCTGCCGCGACACGCTCGGCGAGGAGCTTATACTGCTGTTCTACGGTATCACGCGGTGTCTCGAACATGCCGAGCCTGTAGTGAGGCGTAAGGATGATGTGGTCGATTCCTTTCTTATATCCATCTCTCAGAATCTCAAGGGACGTATCCATCGTATGAGCCCCGTCGTCCACTCCGGGGACAATATGGCAGTGCATATCCCAGATATGCTGCATAAGATCACTTCCTGACATGATAGTTAAAAACTTTACAGATGAAATAGTCTTCCATATTATCGCCTGCTCATGGTGTTTTTTCAAGATATAATTTCAGGGCTGTGACTCAAAACAGGGGCCGTGCAGCTTCTGCACGGCCCCCTCCAGAGGATCATATGACATGCATATTATTTATATTTCTTGTACAGCGGTCCGAATGCCTGGCATGCTCTGTAATCTGCGCCCTCTTTGTCTACGGTGCCGAATGCATTCCATGCAGCCGGACGATAGATCTTCTCTTCAGGCACATTGTGCATAGCTACCGGAATGCGGAGCATGGATGCGAAGGTGATGAGATCTGCGCCTACATGGCCATATACGGTTGCGCCATGGTTTGCGCCCCAGTTTCTCATGACATCGTATGCTGTGCAGAAAGCAGAACCCGGCTTGTGGTCTACGCGAGGTGTGAACCAGGTGCAAGGCCAGCTGTAGTCTGTTCTCTTCCAGAGTTTGTCTGTAACCTCAGCCGGAAGCTTTACGGTCCAGCCTTCAGCGATCTGCAGGAACGGTCCGAGGCCTTTGACAAGGTTCAGACGAACCATGGTCACAGGCATCTCTGCATCGGTAAGGAATCTGGATGAATATCCGCCGCCTCTGAAGTATCCGTTATCTGCCGGCCACCACTCGGTTGCCTTGCACATAGCGTCCATATCTTCCTGGGTAAGCTCCCACCACGGCTTGATGGTCGGATTGCCGTCTTTGTCTTTGCATGCTCCGGAGTACTCCAGTGCGGAAGCACCTGAGTTGATCAGATGAAGGAAACCGTCGGCATCCTTTGCATGGCCTTCGATCTCGTATCCGGTAACTCTCTTTACGGACTCGCCGCTCCAGTAGGTACGTACATCGGAGAACAGTGCTGAACGGCCGGTCAGCTGCTTCTCAAACAGCATGCACAGACCATTGAGGCAGTCGTTCTCGGTTGCAAGAACGTACGGCTCGCGGGCACCGTCGTAATCGAACGAAGTGGAAAGGAATGCTTCCGGATAGTCGCAGTTCGGCCAGTGATCGGTCCACTGTCTCTGGCCCTGGAAACCACCGGCGATGGCGTTGTGGCCAAGAGCCTCTTCCTCGAACTTCTTTCCGCCTGCGGTAACCTTCTCATCAGCAAGCTTCTCGTTGCCGCGCATGAGATCCTTGATGATGACATACATCTTGACAGTGAACTCCCACTGCTCATCCTTGGTCTTGCGATCCTTCTGGATCCAGTCAGGGTTCTTATCGAATCCTTCTTTGCAGTGCTCTTTGGTCCACTTCAGTGCTCTCTCATACTCTGCCTTGTCGTAGATGCCCTCTTCCATACGGCGAAGCACTTCAACCTCGTCGACAGACTCTACGCGCATGCCGAGATAGGATTCCATGAAATCCTGATCCATGATGGATCCGCCGATACCCATGGTAACGGAACCGATCTGCAGATAGCTCATGCCGCGAAGTGATGCAGCTGCTACAGCTGCACGTGCGAAGCGGAGAAGCATCTCCGTTACATCAGCCGGGATGGTCTCATCGTCTGCTTCCTGCACATCACGGCCGTACATGCCGAATGCCGGGATACCCTTCTGTGCGTGGGTAGCCAGAACGGATGCCAGATATACGGCACCGGGACGCTCGGTTGCGTTCAATCCCCAGACACCCTTGATGGTTGTCGGGTCCATATCCATGGTCTCTGATCCGTAGCACCAGCAGGGGGTTACGGAAAGAGTGATGTCTACGCCCTCTTTCTTGAACTGTTCTGCGCAGAGTGCACTCTCACGTACACGTCCGATGGTCCAGTTGGAGATGACTACCTTTACCGGCGTGCCATCTGCATACTTGATGTTCTCTTCGAAGAGTGCCTTGGCTCTCTTTGCCATGCTCATGGTCTGCTCTTCGAGTGATCCTCTGACGTCAAGCGGTCCTTTTCTGCCATCGATGATCGGTCTGATACCAATGACGGGATGTCCGCCAACAAGTTTTCTTGTATCTCCCATAATTACTGTTCACCTCCGATTTTGCGCTGCTCCGCGGCGCCCTTCTGATGCGTCCGCAGAGTCCTGCGCCAGACACTAACGAGTTTCGATGTTGTAATCTTACCACTTTTCACTTGACCCGACTCGTGTTATAATCGTTTCGCTTATAATAATATTCACTTTTTCGTGCGATTCGTCAATAGTATACAAGCTGATACTGAGTGTATTGGGTATTTTGCACGTTTTTTGGTCATAAGGAGGCCGGTTATGCAGTATATGGACCTGAACGAAGCCCGCCAGCACGGAACTTCGGATTTTCCTTTTGCTTTCTATCACCTGAACAGGGAGCATCCCCGCTACCAGATGAATTATCACTGGCATCCCGAGTATGAGCTGATCCGCGTTCTTGAGGGTGAGCTTGATATGACGCTGGATGAGCGCCATCAGAAGGTGCGACAGGGAGATCTGGTTCTGGTGAGCGCCGGTGTTCTGCATTCGGGCGAACCGAAGGACTGTGTCTATGAGTGTCTCGTCTTTGATCTGAATGCGTTTACCAGGCACAACGCAGCCTGTGCGCCCTATTTCCAGAAGATTCTGGACCGGCAGGTCATCGTGAGGGATTTCTACCCCGCGGAAACCGGAACGGTTGAAACTGAAGCGGAAGCCGGGACAGGATCTGCAGTATACGAGGGAGCAGACGTCAAAACCGGAACGGCGGTATCCGGAGATACAGAAGCCGGAGCCGGAACGGCGGTATCCGGAGATACGGAAGCCGGAGCCGGAACGGCGAAAACCGTGGGAATGAAGGTCGAGGAAGAGGCCGTCCGGCATCTGGAGAAGACCGGTACCGGGGATACCGCGTTTTTTATGGAGTCTTCTGCGCAGGACGGCGCTTCGGCTGAGGACAGACCGGAAGATCCGGTCTCCCCGGAAGCTTCTGCGGAAATCAGAGGCACGGCGTCGGAGATTTTTGACGCGATCCGGGAGGAGAAGGAAGGCTACGAGCTTGTGGTCTTCGGCAGGATGTATCTGCTCTTTGAGGCGATCTACCGGAACCAGCTGTTCACGGAGAACGAGCCGCAGTCGAGACACGGATACCGGAAGATCAGACAGCTGAGAAAGGTGCTGGATTTCATTGATAAGAATTACTCGCAGCCGATCACGCTGGAGCAGCTGGCGGACGCCGCTTCCATGTCGCCCAAGTATTTCTGCCGGTTTTTCAGTCAGATGACGCACCGGACGCCGATGAATTATCTGAACTACCAGAGGATCGAGCACGCCTGCTACGCGCTCTCTACAGGCGATCTGACGGTCACCGAGGTTGCCTATGCCTGCGGATTCAACGACCTGAGCTACTTCATCAAGACGTTCCGCAAGTATAAGGGTGTGACGCCGGGACAGTACCGGAGATAACAGGCAGAATCAGATACCGTACCGGAAATACCGGAGGTAACAGGCAGAATCAGATACAGTACCGGAGGTGACAGACAGAACCAGATACAGCACCGGAGGTGACAGGCAGAATCAGATGTTGGAGATGACGAGCATGATCACGCCGATGAGGATGATGCTGATGCCGAGGACTTTGCTCCGGGTGACGGGCTCGCCGAGCACTTTTCTCGAAAGAAACATGGTCCATACATAGGTCAGGGCGCCGAGCGGCACGACGACGGAATACGGAAGCTTCTTCAGCAGATAGATGTTCAGCAGTGCTGCGATCACATAGAGCATGCCGCCGAAATAGAGCCATTTGTTTCTGAGAAGTCCCGCAATGGAGAGCTTCTCGCCGGAGGTTGCAAGTTTCAGGCAGATGCTGGCGCTGGAGGCGATCCACCCCATGACGATGGTGATGAGAATGTTAACGATCATGGCGGCCTCCCTTCTCCGCAGTTGTCCTGCCGTTGCCTGATTCACTGCCTGATTCACTGCCGGCTTCACCGTTGGATTCACCGCCGGCAGCTCCGTCTTTGCTGCCGCCGGCCGCCAGGATGAACACGCCCACAAGGATGGTGAAAACGGCGGCGATTTTCAGCGGGGTGACGGACTCGTGCAGTATGACGGCGCCGAGAATCGTTGAGAAGATGTAGCTCACGCTGTTGATCGGCTGCAGTATGGAGACACTGCCGAAATGATAGGCGCAGATCATGGCTGCCGAACCGACGAGATACAGAAGAAAGCCGGCCACAAGGGGGCCGAAGCCGTCATACATTTTCCATATGAGCTGACCCGCGCACAGGCAGGCGGCGCAGACGAACATGAGTGCCACGCCGATCCATATCCTGCCTGATGAATGCTTTGCTGAATCTGACATTTTCCTTCCTTTCTCCGATCCCGGAACAGGATCAGAACCATCCGAAACTGAAAGCATTATACATAGATTGCCTGCCAGATTCCACCGGCAATGTGAACACGCACGGAACCACATATAAAAATACTGAGCCGTGGCGCCAGAGAAGCGCACTTTGTGATGTGAAACCGCACGGAACGGAATATAAAAGAACGGAATATAAAATACGGGCGGTCATTGCTGACCGCCCGGTTAAGAAGAATAATACGGACGGCCATCGCGGGCCGTCCTGTATTAAGAAAGGGGAAGGAGAATTACCGGGCTGCTGTCACAGCCCCGTAAAATGAATCATCGAAACGATTGCAGTTCGTTTCTATGCTTTGTATCCTACAGGCAAAATGTGTTCACATTTCGTCAATCCTGTGAAGACTCTGTGAACTGATGCCGTGAAATGCACTGAAATGTCTCCTGGACAGCAGGCAGATCAGGATTCCTCCTCTTCCTTCAGTGAATATTTCTTCTTGATGAGGACTTCTTCCTCGTAGCATTCGAAGATGCTGTCGATCTTGCTTCTGTCCATCTTCGGCGTGATCAGGCTGACCACGGGAACGATCACAAGACCTGCCGCCATGGCGATGGCACCCGCGTTGATCGGTGACGCGATGTATTTCAGGAACATGTTGGAGACGGTGATGCCGATGCCGGCTGCGAAGCTGGCCCATACCGCAGCCTTTGTGACGCCCTTCCAGTACAGGCCGTACAGGAACGGGGCAAGGAAGGCGCCCGCGAGGGCTCCCCACGAGATGCCCATGAGCTGTGCGATGAAGGTCGGCGGATCAAGGGCGATGATGACCGAGATGAAGACGAAGAAGACGATCAGGATCCTCATGCAGCCAAGCTGTTTCTTTTCGTCCATATCATGGACCAGGTTGTCTTTGATCAGGTCGAGCGTCATGGTGGAACTTGACGTCAGGACCAGCGACGACAGCGTGGACATGGATGCCGAAAGCACCAGCACAATGACGATGCCGATGAGCACATCAGGCAGGGTCGAGAGCATGTACGGCACGATGCTGTCATAGATGACGCTGCCGTCGGCACCGTACAGGGACGGATTGTCGAACAGGCGTCCGAAGCCGCCGAGAAAGTAGCAGCCTCCCGAGACGACGATGGCAAAAACCGTCGAAATAATCGTTCCCGTGTTGACAGATTTTTCATCCCGGATCGCATAGAACTTTCCGATCATCTGGGGCAGCCCCCAGGTGCCGAGTGACGTGAGGACGACGACACCGAAGAGATTGGCCGGATCCGTTCCGAAGAATGAGGTGAAGGCGCCCGGCTGTCCTTCTGTCGCCGCCACATCGGACGGAATCTCCGCCAGTTCACGGACAGCGTTCATGAAGCCGCCCTGTCCTTCCAGCACGGCCACCACGACGGCGACGATGCCGAACAGCATGATGATGCCCTGGATGAAGTCGTTGAGCGCGGTTGCCATGTAGCCGCCGATGATGACATAGACCGCCGTGAGGGCAGCCATAACGATGACGCAGACCTGATACGGGATGGAAAATGCCATCTCGAAGAGGCGGGAAAGGCCGTTGTACAGTGAAGCCGTATACGGGATCAGGAAAATGAAGACGATGAGCGACGCGACGATCCGGAGGGCTTTGCTGTCATACCGGAGACCGAAGAAATCGGGCATGGTTCTGGAGTCAAGATGCTGCGTCATGATACGCGTGCGGCGGCCGAGGATGACCCACGCCAGAAGGCTTCCGATCATGGCGTTCCCGAGGCCGATCCAGGTCGAGGCAAGGCCGTATTTCCAGCCAAACTGACCGGCATAGCCGACGAAGACAACGGCCGAGAAATAGGAGGTGCCGAAGGCGAAGGCCGTGAGCCACGGGCCCACCGTCCTGCCGCCGAGAACGAAGCCGTCGACGCTGGACGCCTGATGGCGGACATAGAATCCCACGCCCAGCATCACAGCGAAGAAAATGATGAGAAGAAGCAGTTTGATGAACATGATCATACCCTCCGGACAGAAATAAGAATGTCGTGTTGTCGTGTCTGCGCTCGCAGTTTAAACCGTTACGCTTTAAACTGTTACGCTTTAACTTGTTAAACAATACGACTTATTCTATCACAGAGGGTACGGAATTACAAAGGAAATCTGCTCAGTTCCGATTATGCTGATTGTGCCGGTTATGCCGGTTGTGCTGGTTACGCCGGTTATTCCACAGCCTTCAGGGATTCCGCCATGTTGATCCGGCTGATCTGTCTCCTCATGAAGAAATTGACGATGACGGCGAACAGAACGGACAGCGCGAGTGAATATACGTAGCTTTCCGGGTGGATGATGACCGGGAAGGTCATGCCGTCGATCAGTATTCTGCTGATCACGAAGCTGCAGAACAGGTACCCCGTCGGAAGGCCGATGATGCTGGCCAGAACCGAGAGCACAAGGTTCTCCCAGAGCACGTAGGAGCGGGTCTCACGGGGATAGAAGCCCAGCACCTGAACCGTGGCGATCTCGCGGCTCCGCTCCGCAATGTTGATGTTCGTCAGGTTAAAGATAACGACAAACGCGAGTGCGCCGGCAAGGCCGATGATGAGCCAGATGATATAGTCAAGTACGCTTAAGGATTCGTTGACCTGATCCAGCGTGTCCTGAAGACTTGTGACGCTGGTCACGCCCTCCGTCTGGTTCACCCTGTGAAGCAGGCTGTCCGTCACCGCCGTGTCACCGGCGGTCTTCAGAAGGATCGTGTTGGCCTGATCCATAAAGGAGGAGGCGTCATCCGAAAAGTATTTCTGCCACGTGTCGCAGCTGATAAATGCGTAATTGGCTATATAATTCCTGAACACGCCGGACACGGTCAGCTCAGCCGTCACCGGCACATCGCCTCCGGTATCTTCGATCACGACTTTGTCTCCTGCCGAGACACCGAGCTTCTGCGCCATCCTGCGGCTGATCAGAACCTCGCCGCTGCCGGGATAAGACAGAGGCGTCTGTCCGTCCCAGCTCTCGAAATGCCAGAAGCCGTCCGCATCTGCGTCGTTCTCAAAGCAGTACATCGTCACGGAGCTCATGCGGGCCGTGCTGCCGGCGCTGCCGTCATCGTTGCCTGTTGCTGTGCTGTTATCTGCGGCAGCCTCTTTTCCGGACGATGCCGCTGCTGCGTTACTGCGCGTGCTGCTGTCTGCGGCAGCCTCTTCTCCGGACGATGCCGCTGCTGCGTTACTGCGCGTGCTGCTTCCCGCCCGGGTATCGACGAGGGTGGAGATGGCCGGAAGGGTTTCCGCGATGCCTTCGGTTCTGTCAAGGGCGTCCTGCGCCGCGCCGGCGTCTCCTTTGTCCGCGGAGGCGGTCATCTGATACGTCTGGATGCTGTCGAACTGCATCGTTCCGACGTCGATCATGGAATCCCTGACGCCGAAGGCGGTCACGATCAGCGCCGTACAGCATCCGATACCGATGACCATCATGAGCATGCGGACCTTGTAGCGGGCCATGTTGCGGAAAGTCGCCTTGCGGAGAAAGGACAGGTGCCGCCAGAGATGCCGGAAATGCTCGAGAAGAATTCTCCGGCCGGGCTTTGCCGCCCTCGGGCGAATGAGCACCGCCGGCTGAGAGAGAAGTTCGCTCCGGCAGGAAAGCCAGACGCTCGCGATGATCGCGGCAAGTGACACGGCAAGTGTGACAGCTGCCATGACGCCGTCAAAGACATATGGCAGCGCCGTGAAATCGTAGAGCGTGTGGTACGCGGACCAGAAGATCTGCGGAAGGAAAACGGTGCCTCCCGCATAGCCCGCCGCCCATCCGAGTACTGTCGCGGAGCAGGCGTAGAGCATATATTTCATGGTGATGGAAAAGTCCGAATAGCCCAGCGCCTTCAGGGTTCCGATCTGCGTTCTTTCCTCGCTGACCATGCGGGTCATCGTCGTGACGCAGACGAGGAGGGCGATCAGGATAAAGAAAATCGGGAACACATTGGCGATGGCGTTGATGATCGACGTATCCGACCGGAAACTTTCATAGCCGGCATTCTCGCTTCTTGTCAGCACATAGATGTCCGGCTCGTCCACGCCCTGATCGGACGCCTCTTTCACGGCCTCATCCCGCGTCATGTGCGGAATCGTCAGATTTAACTGGGCCGCCTGCCTGTCGATCCGGTCATTCGCCTCGTCCATGATGTCGGAGAGGATTTTTTCGTAGTCGGCATCCACGGCTTTCTCTGCCGCTGTCTGCACCGCATCCTTATGATCGTCGATGAAATTGTCGTAATCGTCTGAATAAATTTCGAAAGAAGCGGATTCCTTCATGGCCACGCTGATTTCCGTGTCACGGTCCATGTCAAAATCTTCTTCGGGGATATAGATGTAACCGTCGAGCGAGCCGCTGCCGAGGGTCGTCGCGCCGAGGCTGTCGCTGAGATACAGAGGGGAGTTCGCGGTGCCGACGATGGTGAAGGTGCGGCGCTTCATTCTGTCCAGGCTGTCGCTGTCGTTATGGTCAGAGAGCGTGACGGTGCTGCCGATCGCCGATTCGTCGAAGGCGCGGTGAGCGACAAGGCACTCGCCGGAGGATTCCGGCATGCGGCCGGCCACGACCGTCGGCATATTCAGCGACTCATCTCCACCCGGAAGCGACAGAAATTTATACGCGCCGTCGGTGCTGTCGATGGTGACGAGCATATCCTGCGTGAAACCGCCTTCGGCCTTTTCCACGCCGTCTGCGGCGGCGATGCTTTTCACATCGTCCTCGTCAAATCCGATGCTGGAAAGCAGCTGATAATCGTACAGATGCTGATCCGTCACATAACTCCTGCAGGCCTGCCAGAACGCGGGACGGCAGAGCTTTAAGCCGGCGTAAAATCCGACCGACAGCATCACGATCAGAAACAGTGCCACCCATCTCCTGAAGGAGGTGCCGACACTTCTCATACTGAGTTTCAGAGCCGTATTTTTCACCATTTCCTCCCTACCACTCGATCTGTTCTACCGGGATGACATGCTGATTGATCTCATTGGAGACGATTCTGCCGCTGCGGATCCGGATGATCCGGTCCGCCATGGGTGCGATGGCCTGGTTGTGCGTGATCAGAAGCACGGTGGTGTGCCTCTCGCGGCCGAGATCGTGGAGGATTTTCAGAACCATCTTGCCGGTGTCGTCGTCGAGCGCACCGGTCGGTTCGTCACAGAGAAGCATGCTTGGATTTTTCGCGAGGGCGCGGGCGATGGCGACACGCTGCTGCTCGCCGCCCGAAAGCTGCGCCGGGAAATTCCGGGCGCGGCCGGAAAGGCCCACCATGTCCAGCGCCTTTTCCGGCGGGATGGGGTCCCTGCAGAGCATGGCTGCGATTTCCACGTTTTCAAATGCGGTAAGGGAAGGGATCAGATTATAGAACTGGAAGACGAAGCCGACGTCAAAGCGGCGGTATTTCACGAGCTCTTTCCTGCTCATGGCAGAGACCTCGCGGCCGTCGAACATGATTCTGCCGGAAGTGACGGTATCCATGCCGCCGAGCATGTTCAGGAGCGTCGTTTTGCCTGCGCCGGAAGCGCCGAGAATGACGACAAACTCGCCCCTGTCCACACTGAAAGAAATACCGTCGAGGGCGTGAACCGCCGCCTCGCCGGTACCGTAAACTTTTTTCACATCCGTAAATTCAATAAAACCGGACATAGCATCCTCCCGCATCAAAGTCACTCAGCTGTATCACCACTTTGTTACTCCGATTATACGGGGATTCGTTCCGCGCGGCAACCTTTATGCCCGATACCGTCCGGACACGGTCGGAGCCGCTGTCACAAAGAAGTGGCTCCGACAGGGAATGCGTCACCTGTTCTTCAAGTGTTTAATCCCGGGCCGCTTTCTCTGCAGCATTCACCGCAGGTTCAGCCATGGCTGCTGCTTCCGGCTGCCTGCCTGATTTTTTCTCGAAGAGCTGATGCTTGAGCGCGGTGGCAACCGTGAGGTCTCCGATGACGTTGACGCAGGTGGCGCCCATGTCGGAGAGGGTGTTGATGGAGATGTATACGCCAAGGATCGTGTTCACCGGAAGGCCGGCGATCGGCGCAAGGGCTGCAAAGGCCGCAATCGCACCGCCGGGTACGCCGGGTGTGCCGATCGACAGCAGCACGTTGCAGGCAAGCACGGTCACCATGGTGCCGATGGAAAGCGGTGTGCCCGTCGCATTGGCGAAGAAGGTGATCATGAATGACATCAGGATCGATACCGCGTCCATGTTCACGGTGGCGCCGAGCGGCAGTGTCAGCGAGGCAATTTCCTCGGGCACACCGATATTTTCCTCCGCGCAGCGCATGGACAGCGGCAGGGTCGCGTTGGACGAGCAGGTGCCGAAGGCATTCAGCGCCGCCGGAGCGATGTCCTTAAAGAACTTCACCGGGCTGTAATGACCGAAAAGCCGTACGATGAGTCCGTAGACAATGACCGCGTAGAGGAAGAAGGTGATGTACATGATGAGCATGACCTGACCCAGATCGACCATGGTATCCACGCCGTTGGTATACATGACAGTCGCGATGCAGGCGAAGACGCCGATGGGCGTGACATACATGATTTTGCTGATGATCAGCGTGCAGATCTCGTTGAGGGATGTGATCACATCAACGACGGGCTTTGCCTTCTCGCCGAGCGACTGACAGGTAATGCCGATGATGACGGCGAAGACCAGAATCTGGAGCATGTTGCCGTTGACGAAGGATTCCAGCGGGTTCGACGGGATCAGGTTCTCAAGCGTATCGAGAAGGCCGGAGAATTCCGCCGCCTCGACCGTTGTATCGGTCGCCGTGATGGATGCGCCGACGCCGAGGTTGAGCAGCCGCGGCAGGAAAAGGCCGATGGCTGAGGCAAGCGCAGTGGTGCCGACGAACCAGAGAATCGAGTAGAGACCGATTTTGCCGGTTCTGGTGACACTGCTGATGCCGGTGATGCCGACCACAAGGCTGCAGAAGACGAGAGGATAGATCATCATCTTCAGTGCGTTCATGTAGATGTTGGAAACGACGGAAAGCGGCGTGTACAGCCAGGCCGGCATGACAAGACCGACCACGATGCCTGCGGCAAGTCCGACCGCAATCCAGAGGGTAAAGTTGAACGTTTTCTTCTTCTTTCCCCCTGTTTCCATTTCCTTTCCTGAATCGGTTACGGCTGTCTGTGCCGCTGTGCGGCCGGCAGCTTCGGGCCTGTTTGTTTCTGATACTTCTTTCATGGATCTGCCCCCTTCTTTCAGTTAAAGATCTGTTAAAGAAAATTAGTTTCATATTAACTTAATATGATTTTTTATCATAATATATATATTCAATAACAGTTATTGATTTTTTCTATATCCTGACAAAGAAAAAACGCTGCCATTCCTGACAGCGTTATCCTTCTTTCAGAATCCTGCGGATACTCAGTCCTTATTCCAGATGCGAAGCGTTCTGACAAGCTTTTCCTGCTGTTCAGGCGAAAGCTTTGCAATCTCGCCGGCGAGCTGATGACTGACGGCAGTGTCCCTGTACTGCGGTGTGACATCTCCGACCAGCTCGTCCAGTGTCATATCCATGAGTCTGGCAAAGCTGATCAGCATGCGAAGCGACATCGCCGTACGGTTATTCTCCACGTTGCTGACGTAGCCCGGCGTCACGTGAAGCGCGTTCGCCACTTCCTGTTGTGTCAGTTCCTTCTGCAGCCTGAGCTGCTTGATTTTCTCTCCGAAATTTTCAAAACCATAGAAGCTGTCAGCTGCAGCACTGGTTTTCTCTGTATCTTCTGCCATGACATCCCTCCGTCTTATAAGTTAAGTCCAAGATGTATTGTATCATTTATAACAAAAGGTTGAAACTGTATATTTGCCTATTTTTGAAAAAAATTTATTCATGAATCTGCGGAAGGGGTGACCTGCAATCTACAAATTATACGGGTAATATACAGCCTGTATACATGGTATATAGTATTTCTTGAAATTGTTAACCCGACCGTTACCCGGGCACCTTCTGCCGGGCCGCCTCCGCCGCTTCTGTGACATGGCTGCACAGGACCGCCGTAGTGACACTGCCGACGCCTCCCGGCACGGGTGTCAGGTCAGCCACCACCGGCAGCGCCTCTTCGCTGCAGATGTCTCCGACGAATTTCTGCTTCTCCTCCGACCAGTTAATGCCGACATCGATCACCGTCTGTCCTTCGCGGAAGCAGTCTTTTCCGATGGATTCCGCATGGCCGACGGCCGCCACGATCAGATCGGCCTGCCGCGCCGCCCGGGCGAGATCCTTCGTCCTCGTGTGACAGATGGTCACGGTCGCGTTCGCCTGCATGAGCAGCATGGCAGCCGGCCTTCCGATCACGAGACTTCTGCCGATGACCGCTGCCTTCTTCCCCTCCGGGGAAATGCCGTAATAATGCAGGATCTCCATGACGCTCTGCGCCGTGCACGGCGCAAAACCCGCGCCCCTGCCGGAATAAACGTGTGCCATGGAACCTGCGGTGATGCCGTCCACGTCTTTTTCGGGACGGAGCGCATCGCAGACTTCCTGCTCATTCAGTATCTTCGGAAGCGGCCGGAAAATCAGCACGCCGTGTACGGTGTCGTCTTCGTTCAGCTCTCTGATCACCTTCATCAGCGCTTCCTGGCTGCAGTCGGACGGCAGGTGGACCTGACGCACCGTGATGCCTGTCTTTTCCGCTCTCTTCAGGGCGCCCCGCTCATAGGAGAGGTCATCGGGCCGCTCGCCGACTCTCACTATAGCCAGCGTCGGCAGGATACCCTCTGCCTTCAGGGCTTCCGCCTTCTTTTTTGTTCTCTCCGTCAGCGCAGCCGCTGCCGGCGCACCTTTCAGTAATCTGGCTTTTCTTTCTTCCATATCACTTCTCCTCTCCCATGACCTTCTCCGCGGCTTCCTGTGCCGTCTTCGTCGCGAGAGGAAGAAATTCATCGAGCATCTGATGCGCTTTTTCCTCGATTTCCCGCGCCTGGCTGCTGCTGCCGAGCTCCCTTGTATTGATGAACACGTTGAGCGACGCGGCCTGAAGTGCCGCCGCGCCGAGATAAGCCGCACAGGCGGTGTCGGAGATCATCAGCGTGCTGCCCTTCTCCGCCGCTTCCGCTGTCAGTGAGATGGCGTGGCAGATCTCGGCCATCATGGCAAGCGGCGCTTCGCAGGCCTTCAGGGAAGCCTCCTCAATCACCTTCGCCCGGTCGGGATCATCCTTCGGCATGGCATAGGCCTGGGACAGGGGCTTAAACGATTCCGCGTCTTCGTCGATCAGCTTCAGGAGCTGCCGGCGGATGTTGTCGGTCTCGATCAGGATACGCTCGATATCCGCCTCATAACGGGCGTATTTCTTCTTGCCCTTCGTAAAGCCGGCTGTCATGGAACAGAGGGATACGGCCAGTGCGCCCGCCAGCGCCGCCGCACCTCCGCCGCCCGGCACAGGGGTTTTCGCTGCAAGCTTCTTCGTAAAATCCTCACAGCTGCACGCTGCAAATTTTTCTTCTTCGTCCATGAAAAAATCCTCCCTCCTCTCCTTCTCCGGATGCTGTCTTCAGATGCCGGCTTCAGATTTAACAAATACGGTTTTTTGTCATCATTTCTATTATACGCTTCTGCCGGATTTTTTTGTGATGCATCTGTGATTTTTTTCACATGCATCATCTTACATATCAGTTTGACAGATATTCATCGTGCTGTAAAATGAAAATATTATCAGCGAAGAAAAAGTTCAGAAGAAAAAGTTCAGAAGATGACACAGCGGATCGTCAGAAAGGATGAATAAACATGGCAGCTGAACAGATCAGGATACGCAGGGCCGAAAAGAAGGACCTGCCGATGGTTCATAAACTTCTCCGTGAGGTGCTGGAGGTGCACGCCTCCATCCGCCCGGATCTCTTTATTTCCGGTACAACCAAATACACGGATGAGGAGCTTCTGGCGATTTTTGCCGACGAGGCGACGCCGGTTTTTGTTGCCGCCAACGATAAGAATGAAGCGGTCGGCCACTGCTTCTGCCAGTTTCAGGAGCCGGCGCACCGGCCGAACATGATCGACCGGAGGATTCTGTACATCGACGACCTCTGCGTGGACGAAAGCGCCAGAGGCATGCATGTAGGCAGCGCGCTGTACCGCTATGTGAAGGATTTTGCACGGGATCACGGCTGCTATGAGGTGACGCTCCACGTGTGGCGGGGCAATGACAGCGCCAGAACATTCTATGAGCGCATGGGCATGGTGGAAAAAGAAACCTGCCTCGAGGAGGTTCTCTGATTGACTGAGCAGCGAAAAATTCCAAAACGGATCGCCAATACCATCGTCCAGTCCCTGAAGGGCGGCGTGGTGCCGCGGACGGGTCTGCCGTATATTGCGGTCGGCAGAAAGAATGAAATTGATTCTCTGCTGCGTGATATTGACATTATCGCGGACGGCGGAGCTTCTTTTCGTTTCATTGTCGGAAAATACGGGAGCGGAAAGAGTTTTCTTCTCCAGACCATGCGCAGCTATGCGATGGACCGGGGCTTTGCCGTGGCGGACGCGGACCTCTCGCCGGAGCGCAGGCTCTGCGGCAACAGCGGTCAGGGACTCGCCACGTACCGGGAGCTTGTGGAGAATCTCTCGACAAAAACGCGTCCTGAGGGCCGCGCGCTTCCGCTGATTCTGGACCGGTGGATTCAGGGTGTCCAGGCATCTGTCGCGCAGGAGGGCCTTTCGCCGGACGATCCCGCTTTCGGGAAGACGGTGGAGAAGAAGATTTTTGCGGTCATCTCGTCCATGAACGATCTGGTGCACGGGTTTGATTTTGCGAGGCTGCTGACGATGTACTACGAAGGCAGCGTCGCCGGCGATGATGAGCTGAGGGCGAATGTGCTCAAGTGGTTCCGCGGCGAGTATGCGACAAAAACCGACGCGCGGCGGGAGCTCGGCGTCAACGTGGTGATCACGGACGACGACTGGTACGACTACATGAAACTTTATGCGTGGTTTCTGCGTCAGGCGGGGTATGCCGGGCTCATCATCATGATTGATGAGCTGGTCAACCTCTACAAGATTCCGAACAGCATCTCGCGCCAGTATAATTACGAGAAGATTCTGACAATGTATAATGATACTCTTCAGGGAAAAGCCCGCTAT
Source organism: uncultured Eubacteriales bacterium (assembly GCA_900319355.1). GTDB lineage: Bacteria > Bacillota > Clostridia > Lachnospirales > Lachnospiraceae > Bilifractor. The sequence continues at coordinate 19,412 of ONOC01000001.1, forward strand.
CTGGGATTCCTGATGTCGGGCACGCCTCAGTGCGTCGAGGACACGCGGCGCGGGATCTACAGCTATGAGGCGCTGCGCTCCCGCCTGCAGGAGGCCCGTTTTTCGAAGGACGGCACAAGGGATCTCCTGGGACCGGTGATCCGGCTCGAGCCGCTGACGGCCGAGGAGATGCTGGTCCTCTGCGGCAAAATCGCCGACATTCATTCCCGTCTCTATGAGTGGGACCCGAAGCTGACGGATCAGGATCTCGCTGATTTTATTAAAATCGAGTACGGCCGGATCGGCGCGGACTCCCATATCACGCCGCGTGAGGTCATCCGGGATTTCATCGGACTTCTGGACATCCTCTACCAGTATCCTGACAGGAACGTGAAGGAGCTTCTCGCCTCCGACGACTTTGCCGGCGCCGCCGATGCACTGACGGAAAGCAGCGCCGCCCATACGAAAGAAAACTTCGCGAGCTTTACGCTGTGACAGCCGAAGTGCCGTCACAGGCGCGGAGCACAGGATAAGAACAGGATATCTTCATACATGGATATATTTGACAGATATGCACCGTTTGTGCAGGATTTTATCTACAGAAATAACTGGCAGTCGCTCCGTGCCATTCAGGCGGCGGCAGGCGATGCGATTTTTAATACGGATGAGAATCTGCTTCTCTGCGCCTCAACCGCTTCCGGCAAAACGGAGGCGGCTTTTTTCCCGATTCTGACGCTGCTTTCGGAGGATCCGCCTGCTTCGGTGGGTGCCCTGTACATCGGTCCCCTGAAGGCTCTCATCAATGACCAGTTTTCACGGCTGAATGACCTCTGCGCTGAGGCGGAGATCCCGGTGTGGCACTGGCACGGCGATGTGCCGCAGTCTCAGAAGCGCAAGCTGCTGAAACGCCCCTCCGGCGTCCTTCAGATCACGCCCGAGTCCCTCGAGGCGCTGATGCTGCGGCGCCACGGCGAGATTGTGCGGCTTTTCTGCGATCTGCGTTTTGTCGTCATTGACGAGGTCCATTCTCTGATGCGCGGCGACCGCGGCGGGCAGACGCTGTGCCTGCTCGAACGGCTGTCGCAGACGGCAGGCTGCCATCCGCGCCGTGTGGGCCTCTCCGCCACCATCGGTGATCTGGAAGCGGCGGGACGTTTTCTCGCGGCGGGTACCGGGCGCGGCACCGTCATCCCGAAGGTGACCGGTCCCCGTGAAACCTGGCATCTCTCCATGGAGCATTTCTATACGACAGGCCCACAGGCCGCCGATCCCGCAAGGAAATCCGGAGCGGAGCCGGAACCCGATGAGGATACCGTCGTCATCAGTTCCGTGCGGCCGGCCGCTGCCGGAACAACAGCCGGGACAACAGCCGGGACAACATCGGGGGAGCCGACAGAAGCAGCCACAGCAGGAAATATCACAGCGGACCCGACAGCGGACCCGGCCGACATTCCTCTCCCCGAAGCGGTTCCCGCGACGGATCAGGCGCCCGTCGCCGCAGACCCGGGGATCGGCTATATTTTTGAACACACGAGAGGGAAAAAGTGCCTCGTCTTCTGCAATTCCCGCGAGGAGGCGGAAGCTGTCACAACCACCCTGCGCCAGTACTGCGAGGCGCGTCATGAGCCCGACCGTTTCCTGATCCACCACGGAAACCTGTCTTCCTCGCTGCGTCTGTCGGCCGAGGAGGCCATGAAGGACGACGACCGTTTCCTGACGACCGTGACCACTTCCACGCTGGAACTCGGCATTGATATCGGCCGGCTCGAGCGGGCTTTTCAGATCGATGCGCCTTTCACGGTTTCCTCGTTTCTTCAGCGGATGGGCCGGACCGGACGCAGGGGCCAGCCGCCGGAAATGTGGTTCGTCATGCGCGAGGATCCGCCGGAGCCGCGGGCGATGCTGCCTGAAAACATCCCCTGGAAGCTGATTCAGGGCATCGCTCTGGTGCAGGTCTATCTCGAGGAGCGCTGGGTGGAGCCGCCGAGGCTCGACCGGATGCCGTACAGCCTGCTGTATCACCAGACGATGAGCATTCTGACGGCGGGCGGCGAAATGACGCCGGCCGAGCTCGCCTCGCGCGTGCTCTCCCTGTCCGTCTTCTGCCGGATCTCGCAGGATGACTACCGGATTCTGCTGCGCCACCTCATCGCCATCGACCACATCGAGGTCACGGAGCGGGGCGGCCTGATCACCGGCCTCGCCGGCGAACGCATCACGAATTCCTTCCGGTTCTATGCGGTTTTTCAGGAAAACGAGGAATATACCGTGCGCGCGGACTCACAGGAGCTCGGCACGATCGTAGCGCCCCCGCCCGTCGGCGAAAAAATCGCCATCGCGGGTCATGTCTGGGTTGTGGAGGAGATTGACCGGAAACGCCACAATGTGTACTGCGAAATGGTGAAGGGAAATGTGCCCGCGTATTTCGGCGACTGTCCGGGCGATATCAACACGCACATTCTGGAAAGGATGCAGCGGGTACTTGCCGAGGACAGCACCTATCCGTATCTGATGACGAATGCGACGGCGCGCCTCGCTGCCGCCCGCCGGATGGCGCGTCACTCCGGCATCGTCAGTGAGCCGCTCATCTCACTCGGCGGAGACAGCTGGGCGATTTTTCCGTGGCTCGGCACCTATGCCTTTCTGGCGCTCGAGCGGTTCCTGAAGCTCAGGTGCGGCCCGCTTCTCGGCATAAAAAATCTGGACAGCGCCCGCCCGTATTACATTCAGTTTACGATGAAGGCCGGCCGCGATGAGTTCTACGAAACGGTGACGCGCGCCGCGGACGAGCCGCTCGACCCGATGGCGCTTCTGTATCCGAAGGAGGAGCCGCTCTTCGACAAATACGACGAGTTCGTGCCCGTGGAACTGCTGCGGAAAGGCTTTGCTTTCGGCGTTCTCGACACCGACGGCATGCTCGCGCGCGTCCGCTCATGGCGCCGCTTCATCAGAGGTAAGCTTGACGGCAGGGAGAGCTCACCCCGGCTGATGCAGGAAGGGGAACCTGAGCCCTGACTGCCGCAAAATGGCCCCGGACAGATCACGGATAAAGGATACGCTCCAGGTCCTCCCTGTAATCCTCAATGAGGACGGGCGTATCCCCGTCCAGTTCGATCACGGTGTCTCCGATCTCGTCGTAAAGCGCTTCGTTAATCGAATCCACGAGAAGAGACACCGAAAGAATGTCCGTATGCGACCGGACAAAGGCCTTCCAGTCCCCGCCATTCATGAGAAGTGAAAGGAACGCCGTCTGCTCCTCCGAGAGAGGGCCGGCAGCATGGCCGTCACCGGCGCTGTTTTCCCCGGTTTCTTCGTTTTCTACGGTTTCTTCGTTTCCGGCGCCTGGATTCCACGCAGCCCCGCCTGAATCCGAACTTCCCGGATCCATCGGATTGAGTCCGCCTGACGCGGCGGAATTTATTTCGTCTGCCGCGTTCGGACTGGTTCCTGCTGCCGCGTTCAGATTCGTTTCTTCTGCCGCGTTCAGGTTCGTTTCCGCTGCCGCATTCGGATTTGTTCCCGTTGCCGCATTTGGATTCGTTCCTGCTGCCGCGTTCAGATCGGTTTCCGCCGCCGCATTCGGATTCGTTTCCGCTGCCGTATGCATGGCGGCGATCGGATCCTCGAACGCATCCTCATCCACGATCAGCCGGTCGCGCGTATGCGCCGCTGCCCTCCGGATTTCCTGCAGGCCCTCAAAATGAATATCCACCTTCGGCCGCGCGGCTTCTCTCTTATCCTTCAGATAATCATCCACCGACTGTCGGATCACTTCCGCCAGCGCCCCGCTGCTGATTTTCTGCTTCAGTGCGGGTCCGAAGGACAGGCGCATCCGGAGAATTCTCTCCGTTTCATGCAGAATTTCACCGAGGAACTGATTTTTCTTCTCTGCAAAAAGGTAGCGCCTGCAGGTCCACCTGCCGTTCCGGCACACATATACGCGGCCGGGCCCGGCGACGTACTCATAATCGTCATGCGGAATCCTGTCATAAAAAATCGCCGACTGGAACATATAATAAGGATAGTCCTCTTTTCCGCCGAATGCCGTCTCAAGCGCCATCCGCCGGTGATTTTTCAGATAAAAGCGGCAGATCCCGGCATACGAGTGCACTGCCGCCCGCTCCAGGTCCTGCGGATACTTCCGGTAAAAAGGCGACGACAGCGCATCCCTCGAGGAAAGATTCGAAAAGGAAACAAAAATGTCGTGAATTTCCTCCGCTGTGAGCTGCAGCGCTGCGGAGGCCCCACGGCTCTCATCAGCTGCTCTGCTGTTTCCATCGGCAGCTCTGCTGTTCCCATCGGCTGACCCGCAGTTCTCATGGACCGGCTCGCTGTCTTCTTCTGCCTGCCGGTTCTCCCTGATCCGGCTCTCGAAGTTTTCCAGCACCTTCACCTGCTGCTCGAACACAGACTCACGCCGGTCGAAGGCGAGTCCAGGATCCAGATCATAGTAGATGGCAAAATCCCTCATCCAGCGGCGCAGATGCGCCCGGAACCATGAGTCATACCGTCCGAAAGTCACATACAGCACCGCCAGCCGCAGGTATCCTTCTTCCGGCGCAATGTCATCGGTATTATTGATCAGTTCATAGGCGTGCATATAGGCAAACGTCATGTTTCTTGCGGAATAATTCTGCGTGATAAACGTATCCGCACCGTTTTTTTCCGCAAATTCCTTCCGCAGCTCCTCCACCCGGTCCTGAATCGGGCCTCCGGTGTGGATTTTTCCCTCCAGATCCGATTCCAGCTTCCGCCACACGGTCCGCCAGGTGAAGTAGACGCGCAGCTGCCTCAGCGTCATGGACTGATACGACGGATAATACATGACAATCCTGTCCTGCAGCGGGAAATGATCCTCCAGCGCCGACACCTCCCGGCCCTGCAGATAAAAATCCCGCGCCTCCGTTTCCGGTTTCGAGGCTTCCAGCGGCGCCGCCTCATACATTCTCATGAGCTGCACCTTCGCCTCATCGCTGAGTCCGTCCGTGTATTCCCTTCCCGGGGTTCTGCTGATACGGACCCCGCCGTACCCGCCGGGCGTCTGCCTGCTGCTTTCCTGTGTCCCCGGCAGCGCACTACTGTTGGACTGGTGGCATTTGGTGCGGCGGTTGCCGCTGCTTTCCTGCGCACCCGACAGTGCACTGCCCGCATCCCCGTCATCGGATTTTCTGTCACGGAAGCGGATCGGCTGATCCTGAGCATCCCCGTCATCGGATTTTCTGTCACGGAAGCGGATCGGCTGATCCTGATAACCGGACGTAAAATGCACCTGCTCGCGGCTGCGTTGATTTTTTCCTGAAAAATGATTCTGGTCTGTCATGGTTTCATGATAGCATGCCGCCCCGGAAATGCACATAAAAAAGGTCCCCGCATTTCGGTGAGCTGTGAATGCGGAGACCCTTTTATTCTTATTCAGTTTCGCTGTATTTCAGTATATTGATGCATTAACCGAAATATCTCTTCAGCAGGCCTTCGAATGCCTTGCCATGTCTTGCTTCATCACGGGCAGCCTCATGCATCGCATCATGGATGGCGTCAAGATTCTCAGCCTTTGCTCTCTTGGCGATCTCGGTCTTGCCCTCGGTAGCGCCGTGCTCAGCCTCTACACGAAGCTGAAGGTTCTTCTTCGTGGAATCGGTAACGACTTCGCCGAGCATCTCAGCAAACTTTGCCGCATGAACAGCTTCCTCGGAAGCAGCCTTCTCATAGTACATGCCGATTTCCGGATATCCCTCGCGATAAGCTACGCGGGCCATGGCCATATACATACCAACCTCAGTGCACTCGCCTGTGAAATTCGCCTGGATGCCTTCCTTGATGTCAGCCGGGATATCATCGCAGATACCAACCTGATGCTCTGCAGCCCATACCCTGTCAGCGCTCTCGTCTACCTTGACGAATTTGGATTTCGGCTGATGGCAGGTCGGGCAGGTCCAGGTATCCGGAAGATCCTCGAACTTTACGCCTTCAACATCCTCATCATAGATGTGTCCGCAGACAGTGCATTTGTACTTTGCCATAATACGTTACCACCTTTCGTTTTATTATGTATATTTATATGAAAAATGCTCTTTGTTACCTTGATTTATTCACAGTCCCTGTTTAACAGCACCTGCCATAACCCGTGCTGAAAAAAATCAGAGCTTCCGGAAATCTGATGCCGGATGCTTGCATACCGGGCAGATAAAATCCGGCGGAAGAACTTCACCTTCATAGATATAGCCGCAGATGGTGCAGATCCAGCCCTTCTTCGGCGCTTCGTCTGCCTTCGGTGCTTCCGGCTTCGGTTTGATATTCGCGAAGTAATAGGCGTATGTCGCCGAAGCGGTGCCGGAGAGAACCTCGCCGTCCGTTACATCGGCGATGAAAAGGGTATGGCTTCCGAGATCAACGGTCTGTTTCACCTTGCCGGACAGATAGCCGTTGACATCCGGTGTCGTCAGATAAGTGATGCCGTTCGCAGCACGTCTGAACTCGATGCCGGCCATCTTGTCCGCATCGCGTCCGCTCTGATAACCGAAACGCCGGAAAACGTCGAACTTTGCGTCTTCACTGATGATGGATACGTTGAACTCGCCGGTTTTCATGATCATGTCATGCGTAAAATCCGTCTTGTTCAGCGAGATGGCTATCGTATTCGGAGCACTGGCCACCTGAAGGGCCGTGTTGATGATGCATCCGTTGTCCCTGTCGCCGTCTTTCGCGGTGCAGACAAACAGACCGTAAGTGAGATTTCTCATAACATTGTCATTCATAAGCGTCCCTCCTCAGCTTCAGCTTTCTGACACGCCCCGCAGATGCCTTCAAAGGTTGTCGTGTGATAGAGGACCCTGCCTCCCACCGTTTTCTCTGCGTCATCATCCATCGTGTGACTGTACTGCGCCGGATAATCGGTGACCATGCCGCAGTGCACGCAGTGAAAATGGTCATGCGGTACAGGATTGCCGTCGAAGCAGCTCCAGCCGGGGCCCTCAATCTTCTGAATCAGTCCCTCATTCACGAACAGGTTGAGATTCCTGTAAACCGTGGCGAGACCGATGCCGGGTTCATCCTTCCGCACCAGCTCAAGCACTTCCTCGGCCGTTCTGTGAACGTTTGTGCCGCTGATCGCCTTCATGATCAGCTTTTTCTGTCGGGTAAGTCTTCTTTCCATGTGGTCTCCTTATTGATAACGATTATCATTATAAGCCAGTCAACGGCACTTGTCAATAACTCATTGAAAACTCTTCCGGACATGGTCAGAATATCTGAATCCGGGCCACAGAAAAGTGAAATCAGGACACAGAAAGGGCCCCGGGAACAGATCCCGGAGCCTGACATTTACGCCTGTTGTTTAATTTTTACGGAAACATCTGTCAGTCTGTCCTCCTGCTGGTCTGATTCCAGAGGTCATTCAGCTGCTGTTCCCTGTAGAAGTTGTGACGCTCCTCGGGGGTGCGGCCGCAATGGTCCATGGTGCAGGAAAGCTTATCTCCGCCGCACGTACTGCACGGATCGGGGTTCTTCAGCGCATATCGGATGGCTGTAATAACTGCCACCGCAATAACAGCCAGAATAATAATGGTACTCAGATTCATCGCGTCCTCCCCCTTTCTTTCATTAAGCTGTAAGGAACGTCGGTGTTGTATAGGAATCTGTCGAAACCGCGTCAGGAGGGTGATCAACGGCTCCGCTCTGATCAACGTTAGCCATTGCTAACACCGATATCGTATAGCTAATTTCAGGATAACGCAAGTCTTTTTTTTATATTTCTGCCGTTTTACGCCTTTTTGGTGTGTTTCGCCGCGTAATCCCGCGACAGCCGGACGACCACCGGCGACAGCGCCAGTACCGCAGCCAGGTTCGGTATGGCCATGAGTGCGTTCATGCTGTCCGCCAGGTTCCACACGAGATCAAGCTTCGTGCCGGCACCGATGACAACAAAGACCACATAGATGGCCTGATAAACCATCATGCCGCGTGTGCCGCAGAGAAACTCCATGCAGCGTCCGCCGTAAAGGCTCCAGGACAGCAGCGTGGAAAAAGCAAACATGGTAATGCAGACCGCAATGATCAGTGACGCGAGCTTTCCGCCGAAAGTCGTGGAAAAGGCCGCAATGGTCAGGTCCGCTGCCGCCGATTTTCCGTAATACTGACCGGCACAGCCGGAGCAGAGAATGGAAAGCGCCGTCAGCGTGCAGATCACGATCGTATCGGCGAATACCTCGAAGACGCCGTACATGCCCTGCTCCACCGGATGCTCGACATCCGCTGCCGCATGGGCGATCGGTGCGGTACCAAGACCTGCTTCATTGGAGAAAATACCCCGTCCGAAGCCGGCTCTCATCGCCTGCTGGATGGCCACGCCGGCCAGTCCGCCGCCTATGGCCGACGGTTCGAACGCGCCCTCAAAAATCTGCGCGAACACGGTTCCGATTCTGCTGCCGTGGGAAATGACAACCACGAGGGCCGCCACGATGTAGAGCACCGCCATCACGGGAACCAGTTTTTCCGTGACATTTCCGATCCGCTGAAGTCCGCCGAACAGGACAAGGATCGTCAGGATCGAGGCAATCACGCCGACGATGATATAAATCATATGAAGCGTTTCTTCATCGATGGCGGGATTGAAGGACTGGAAAACCGATCCGATGGAGGAGGCGATGGTGTTGATCTGCGTCATGCAGCCGGTGCCGAGTGCGGCAACCATGCCGAACAGGCAGAACACAACGGCGAGCCATCTCCATCTGCTGCCGAGTCCGTTGACGATGTAGTACATCGGGCCGCCGACGTAATCGCCCTTCTCGTTTTTCTTTCTGTAATGAACGGCAAGAATAATTTCAGAATATTTCGTGCACATGCCGAAAAGTGCGGCCACCCACATCCAGAAAATCGCGCCGGGACCGCCGATGGCGATGGCACCGGCCACACCGGCAATATTACCGGTGCCGACCGTTCCGGCAAGGGCTGTTGTCAGCGCCTGCACGGGCGTCAGCGTGCCATCCTTCTTCTCGCCCTTCTCAAAGAGCCGGCCGACTGTATTTTTCATGATGGTGCCGAATTTCCTGAACTGAAGAAATCCCAGGCGCGCTGTCAGGAAAATTCCCGTGCCCAGCAGCAGGATCAGCATCGGTATGCCCCATACCGCCGCATCCATTTTTGCTGAAAAATCAGTCAGTCTGCTTAATAACTCCGTCATACCCAAACCTCATTTCACATTTTTTTGCTGCGCCGTGCAGCTTCGCATCGCTTTCTGCCTCCACAGGATACGCATTTTTCATTATATCACAGTGCTGCCGCTTCGCTGCCTTAAACAGATGTTTACAGCATAATCCTGACGGGATTTCCGTCCATCCATGCGGTGACGTTCTCAAAGGCCATGACAGCTCTTCTCTCGATGGATTCCTTCGTGTCGAAGCCGACATGAGGTGTGCAGATGAGATTCGGCGCACCGAGAAGCGGGTGTCCTGCCGGAAGCGGCGGATCCTTTTCGAAGACATCGGTGCCCGCGCTGATCTTTCCTGCGCGGAGTGCCTCCGCCAGCGCCTCCGTATCAACGACCGGTCCGCGTGCGGTATTGATGAGGATGGCGCCCTGCTTCATTTCCTCAATCTGTTTCCTGCCGATCAGTCCGCGGGTCTCTCCGGTGAGCGGCGTGTGAACGGAAACGATATCCGCCTCCGCCATGACCTCATCGAGCGTTCTGTACCTGAGGCCGAGTGCCTTGGCGGCCTCGCGCTCCGTGCGGCTGTATCCGATCAGCCGGCAGCCGAAGGCGCGGAAAATCTCCGCCGTCCGAAGGCCGATGGCACCGGTTCCGATGATGCCGACCGTCCTGCCGGCAAGCTCATGGCCCTGAAGGCCGGATTTGCCCCTGCCTGCCTGCACGGCAGCATTGCCGGCGGAAATATTTCTCAGGCAGTCAAGGGTGAGGCCTACCGCAAGTTCCGCGACCGCATCATTGCAGTAACCGCCCGTGTTCGAGATTTTTACGCCTTTTGCCCGGCATGCCCCGGTGTCGACATGATCGATGCCGACAAAGGCAACGGAAATAAACTTCAGCGCCGGATCCGCCTCAATGACGCTTCCCGGGAGCGGGTGGTTGGCGATCATCAGGACATCCGCGCCCGCACTGCGCTTTTTCAGTTCCTCTTCGTCCGTCGTAAACGAGTCGAAAGCTTCGAATACATGGCCCTTCTCCGTGAACGGCCGGGACAGTCTGTCCAGCGTCTCCTTCGGTACCCCGAGCGGCTCAAGCAGTACAATCTTCATCTGTTTATCCTCCTGTTATAAAATGATCATTTTCTTCCCTGTTTACAGCCCGTATTTTATCTATTATACCCCGCTTCGCACCCGGCGCGGCTGAAAACCTTCGCTCTTCACAGGAAAAAAGATGAAAATTCCCCGGCTCCGCGGCTTCCTTTGGTGATAATGTTCCGCTTCCCGGCCTGCAGATGTCGGAATCATCATGCAAATGGTGATAGACATTTCTGATTTTTGAAACTATAATCCCGTTAAAGATAAAGTTTTGTGTAAACAAGGGGCGTGTATATGGAAAGTCTGGCTGAAGACCTGAAATCGGGCCTTACTGTTAAAACGATTTTTACCATTCCGCTGTTCGGCGGCATCGAAATAAAAGAATCCGTCGTCGTCACCTGGGTCGTCATGGGGGTGCTGATTGTGCTCGCGCTGTGGCTCACTCACGGAATGACCGTCAAAAATCCATCGAAGAAGCAGATTTTTGTCGAGATGGTCGTGTCCAAACTGGATTCGCTCGTCGGAGGCATGCTCGGGCCGAACGCGCAGGAATACACCACCTACCTTGAGACCGTACTCCTTTACATCGGCCTTGCGAACATCATGGGCATCTTCGGCTTTGTGCCGCCGGCGAAGGACCTGAACGTCACCGCCGCGCTGGCGCTCATGAGCATCGTGCTGATCGAGGCCGCCGGCATCCGGGCGCGGAAGGTGAAGGGCTGGCTCCACAGCTTCGCCGAGCCCGTCGCCGTCGTGGTTCCGATCAATATTCTGGAGATCGGCATCCGGCCGCTTTCCCTCTGCATGCGTCTGTTCGGAAACGTCCTCGGCTCCTATGTCATCATGACACTGATCGAGCACGTACTTCCGGTTGTGGTTCCGATTATTCTGAGTCTCTACTTTGATATCTTCGACGGCTTCATTCAGGCCTACGTCTTCGTCTTCCTGACTTCGCTGTTCATCTCCGAAGCCTGCGAGACGCCGGAAGCCGAACCGAAAAAGAAGAAAAAATCCCGCCGCAGACACGGCACAGCCGCAGGCACGGAGACCACTCCTGCAGCAGAAAACACGGCAACAACTGCCGCAGCAGAAAGCACGATAACCGCAGGCACGGTTACCGCTCAGATATAAATATGGAAAGTCCCCGGACTTCCATCTGACCCTGTATACAGAACACTTACTATTTTTATTTTTTAACAACGGAGGTAATGAATATGGCAGCACTTGGCGCAGGTATTGCAGCTCTGGCCTGCATCGGAGCAGGTATTTCCATCGGTATCGCAACGGCTCATGCCGTAGACGCAATCGCACGTCAGCCGGAAGCAGATTCCAAGATCACCCGTAACCTGGTACTTGGATGCGCCCTTGCGGAGGCAACCGCAATTTACGGCTTCGTCATCGGTATCATGATTATTATGATGTCGTAAGCCGCACAGCAGACGGAAAGGAAAAAGGAGCAGTTATGCTGGAACTGGACATCAACCTGGTCTTTATCATCATCGACCTTCTGATTCTGTACTTCATTCTGAAGAAGTTTCTGTTCGGCCGTGTCCGCAACATCATGGCAGAGCGCAAAAAACAGATCGATGATTCATACGCTGAAGTCGACGCGAAAAAGAAAGAAGCCGAAGATCTGAAGGCGCAGTATGAGCAGGAAGTGGCGTCGATTCAACAGACAAAAGAAGACAGTCTGCAGAAGGCCCGCAAAGACGCTACCGCGGAATATGACCGCATCGTAGCCGATGCGCGCACCCGTTCCGACGCGATTCTCGAGGAAACCCGCAGAAAGTCAGAGGCGCAGAGCGCACAGGCCAGACAGAGGGCGGAGGATGAAATTTCCTCCATGGTCAAGAAGGCTGCGGCAAAAATCGCCGAATCCGAGAGCGACAGGTCTCTCTATAACGCCTTCCTGGATCAGACGGAGAAAGAATCTTCCGCAGAACAGAAGTAATACCCCGGCTTAAATGAGGCAGACATGAGTGAAATGAGCGAAAAAAAGCCGGTTCACGCGGTCCTGAGGTGTGCAACCCCGCCGGACGCGGACCAGCTGGAACGTTTTGAACGATTTTTAAAGAAAAAATACAGCACCGATGAGGTTGAACTGGAGACGAAGGTCGATCCTTCCATCCACGGCGGCTTCATTCTTCAGATCGGATCCACCGAATACGACTGGTCGACCAGCGGACGCACCCGTCAGTTTGAAAGCCAGATTGACGCGGCGCGGGAGAATGCGGCGAAAAATCACAGCAGCGATGATATCATGACCATCCTGAAAGGGGCGGTCGCAGATTTTCAGCTGGCTGCGAAGGAAAGTGAAGTCGGCTTCGTGGAGACGGCCGGAGACGGCATCGTCCGGATCAGCGGACTGGATCACGCGCAGTACGGCGAGATCGTCGTCTTCGAAAACGGCGTCCGCGGCATGGTCCAGAACATTACCGATGACGGCATCGGCGCCATCCTCTTCGATGAGGAGGGCACGATCGGTGAGGGTACCCGTGTGACGGCAACCGGCAAGCGCGCCGGCATTCCCGTCAGCGAGAATTATATCGGGCGCGTGGTCAATGCGCTCGGCGCACCGATCGACGGAGGCGATCCGATTCAGGCGAGCGATTACCGCCCGATCGAGGAACCGGCCCCCGGCATTGTGGACAGAAAATCCGTCGGTGTGCCCCTGGAGACCGGCATTCTCTCCATCGATTCGATGTTTCCGATCGGCCGCGGCCAGCGTGAGCTGATCATCGGCGACCGTCAGACCGGAAAAACCTCGATCGCACTTGACACGATCCTGAACCAGAAGGGAAAGAGCTGCATCTGCATCTATGTGGCGATCGGCCAGAAGGCTTCGACCGTTGCCAGTCTCGTGAATACCCTGAAGGAACATGACGCCATGAGCTATACGACCGTCATGGTTTCCACCGCGGCAGACCCGGCACCGATGCAGTATATCGCGCCTTACGCCGCAACCTCTCTGGCAGAGTATTTCATGCATCAGGGAAAAGACGTGCTGATTGTCTATGACGATCTCTCGAAACACGCGGTTGCCTACCGTGCCCTCTCGCTGCTCCTCGGCAGAAGCCCGGGCCGTGAGGCATACCCCGGCGACGTCTTCTATCTGCACTCAAGACTGCTTGAGCGCAGTTCGCGTCTTTCCGATAAACTCGGCGGCGGCTCCATCACCGCACTGCCAATCATCGAGACGCAGGACGGCGACGTGTCGGCATACATTCCGACCAACGTCATATCCATCACTGACGGACAGATTTTTCTCGAGAGTGACCTGTTCTTCGAAGGACAGCGCCCCGCCGTCAATGTAGGACTTTCCGTATCCCGTGTGGGCGGCGCCGCACAGACGCAGGCCATGAAAAAAGCGGCCGGATCGCTCCGTATCGACCTCGCGCAGTACCGCGAGATGGAGGTCTTCACCCAGTTCTCTTCGGATCTGGATGATGCGACCAAGAACCAGCTGAAACAGGGGCATGTGCTGATGGAGCTTCTGAAGCAGCCGCTCGGGCATCCGCTCTCCCTTTCCGAGGAGGTCGTCACGCTGACGGCCGGCGTCGGTAAGAAGCTGATCGATGTGGCCCCCGAAGACGTAAAGGACTGCCAGAACGCACTCCTCGCCTTTTTCCATGAAAAGCACGAGGATCTGATGAAAAATATTGAAAATACCGGACGGCTCGACGATGAGGCCAAAGGCCTGATTCTGAAGTACACCGACGAGTTCCTGGCATCGCGGAAGAAGACGACTGCGGATACTCAGTAATGAATACATGTCAGGGCCGTGCGCGGATACTTCCATCCGCGACGCGCTCGCGCTTGTCCTCGACGCAGCGGTGCTAAGTTCATCCTTCGCTGCCGCTCGGATTCACCAAGCACCGGCGTCTGCGGATGTCGCGTATGGAAGTATCCCGCGTACGGCCTGCCGGATGGCTGAGATACCGCAGCAGCATGATACTGTGTATGAACCTGCCGGTTTGCTGAGATGCCGCAGTACTGTATAAGCTACGGATTGCTCCGTGCTTCGCGTGTGACGAGTCCGTCTGCGCTTCGAAGAGCTTATACAATAAGAAATTCAGGTGACAACTATGTCAGCTACGCGAGAAATCAAGGAGAGAATCGCGAGTATTCAGAGCACGCTGAAGATTACCAACGCGATGTACATGATCTCCTCTACTAAACTGAATTACGCGAAGAATGCTCTGGCAGCGACGGAGCCCTTCTATTTCCAGCTTCAGTCCCTGATGGCGCGTATCCTGCGTCATCTGCCGGAGGATTATCACCACCGGTATCTGGATCACCGGACAGTGGAAAATGAGGGGGATCTCCGACGTGCGATCATCTGCGTCACCGCCGACAAGGGTCTTGCGGGCGCTTTCAACCACAATGTGCTGAAGATGACGGAGGACAGACTCAGGCCTGATGCCAATGATCTGCTGTTCGTTGTCGGTGAAGTCGGAAGGCAGTACTTCCTGCGTCAGGGTACGCACATTGATGAGGAGTTCAGCTACACGGCACAGAAGCCGACGCTGCCGAGAGCGCGTGTGATCACCTCCCGCATTCTCGAACTTTACGGCGAAGATGATATCGATGAGGTGTACATCATCTATACGCAGATGAAGAACGCCATGCAGACCGAGGTCATCTGCCAGCAGCTCCTGCCTCTGCAGAGACTCGACCAGAGCCTCTTCGTCAGACAGATGGGCATCGCTTCGCAGGAGGATTTCCGGCTGGAGCCGGATCCCTCGACGCTGCTGGACCGGATCATTCCGGAGTACCTGACCGGATTTATCTACAGCGCGCTGATCGAGTCCTACTGCTCCGAGCACAACGCCCGCATGCAGGCCATGGACTCTGCCAATAAAAACGGCCGGAAGCTCGTATCCGAGCTGTCGATCCGGTACAACCGCGAACGACAGGCCGCCATCACACAGGAGATTACCGAAGTCGCCGCCGGCGCGAGAGCGCGGAAGCAGCAGCTTGCGCGTGCCTCTGAGCGCACCCGGCACACAGACTGAAAGCTTTTGTAAGAATCATAACCGCAGAGGGAGAAAAGAACATGCAGATCGGAAAAATCACTCAGGTTATGGGCCCGGTCGTTGATGTGGAATTTGAAGAACGGCCGCTCCCCTGCATCAAAACAGCTCTGCAGTGCGATAACCACGGACAAAAATGCATCATGGAAGTCGCACAGCATATCGGCGGCAATACGGTCCGCTGCATCCTCCTGTCGGCCAGTGAAGGCCTGCAGAAGGACATGCCTGTCATTTCGCAGGGCACCGGCATCACCGTTCCCGTCGGGGATAAAAATCTCGGCCGCCTGTTCAATGTATTCGGCGACACCATCGACGGCGGCGATGAGCCTGACGGTGAGCGCTGGGAAATCCACCGCAAACCGCCGGCCTTCACGGAACAGAAGCCGGTTCAGGAGGTTCTGGAAACCGGAATCAAGGTCATCGACCTCATCGCGCCCTATGCCAAAGGCGGCAAGGTCGGCCTCTTCGGCGGTGCCGGCGTGGGCAAGACCGTCCTGATTCAGGAGCTGATCCGCAACGTCGCCGAAGAACACGGCGGCTACTCGATTTTTACCGGTGTGGGCGAAAGATCCCGTGAAGGAAATGACCTCTGGACCGAAATGACCGCATCCGGCGTCATAAAGAACACCGCCCTGGTATTCGGTCAGATGAACGAACCGCCGGGAGCCCGTATGCGTGTCGCGGAGACCGGCCTGACCATGGCCGAATATTTCCGTGATGTCGAGCACAAGGACGTCCTTCTTTTCATCGACAACATCTTCCGTTTCGTTCAGGCAGGCTCAGAGGTGTCATCACTTCTCGGCCGTATGCCTTCCGCGGTCGGCTATCAGCCGACGCTCGCGAACGAAATGGGCGAGCTTCAGGAGCGCATTGCCTCGACGCAGAACGGCTCCGTCACCTCCGTTCAGGCCGTCTATGTGCCTGCGGACGACCTGACAGACCCGGCGCCCGCGACAACCTTCGCGCATCTGGATGCCACCACCGTTCTTTCGAGAAAGATCGTCGAGGAAGGTATTTATCCTGCCGTTGACCCGCTGGAATCCAACTCCAGAATTCTCGAGGAAAGCATCGTCGGGAAAGAGCACTACGAGACGGCGCAGCAGGTGCTGCAGATCTTACAGAAATACAAAGAGCTGCAGGATATCATCGCAATCCTCGGCATGGAGGAGCTCTCCGATGCCGACAAGACCACCGTCTACCGCGCGAGAAAAATCCGGAATTTCATGTCTCAGCCGTTCCATGTGGCGGAGCAGTTCTCCGGCATCCCGGGCGTCTATGTACCGATTGAAGACACGATTAAAGGATTCCGCGCCATCATCGACGGCGACATGGATAAATATCCGGAATCTGCCTTTTTCAATGTGGGAACGATAGACGACGTCATAAAGAAATCGAAGGAAATGTAAGCAGGATAAGTCGAGGGGCGGAAAGATATGGCAAATAAGTCTCACACCTTTTATCTTCAGGTGATCGCGACCGAAAAAACTTATTTCAGGGGAAGGGTTTCTTCCCTGAACGTTCAGGCAGAAGACGGCCGGCGCCAGTTCCTCGCTCATCACGCGGATACCACCCTGGCCACGGTTCCGGGCGAACTGGACATTGTCACGGAGAACGGTGAGCGCCTCAGCGCCGTCGCCGGCTTCGGCACCGTCATGTTCGCCAACAACCGTGCGATGATGCTGGCGGAAACCTGCGAGACACCGGACGAACTGGACCGCCGCCGTGCAGAGGAAGCGCTCGACCGAGCGAAGGAGCGCCTCCGTCAGAAGCAGAGTCTCCGCGAGTACCGCATGACGCAGGCAGCCATGGCGAGAGCCCTGTCAAGACTGAAGTTCAAGGGCAGGGAAATGCACTGAGCATCTCCAGCGTCCGGGCCTTCAGATCCGCTGCGGCGGCCCTGATATCCGGTCTGGCAAAGACAGCGGAAATCACGGAGATGCCGACGATACCCGTTCCTGCCAGCGCCGTCACGTTGTCGCGGGTAATGCCGCCGATGGCGATCACGGGGATGGATACCGCCTCGCAGATGGCCTTCAGTGTCTCATGGCTGACGACCTCCGCATCATCCTTCGACGAAGTCGGAAAAACCGCGCCGACGCCGAGATAGTCAGCACCTCGCTTTTCAGCAAGCAGCGCCTCCTCCACCGTTCCGGCAGAAACACCGAGAATCCGGTGAGGACCGATTTTTTCACGGACCGTTCCCGCTTCCATATCACTCTGTCCCACATGCACACCGTCGGCACCGCAGGCCAGTGCCAGATCCACATCATCATCAATGATAAAGGGCACCCTGCGTTCGTGACACAGGTCACGGATTTCCACGGCCTCCTTCAGAAGTTCCTCATGCGTCAGAGGATGCTCCGTATCCTTTTCCCGAAGCTGTACAAACGTCATGCCGCCGTCCAGGCACGCGCGGACGTCATCGACCAGTCTGCGTCCGTTCAGCCAGTGCCGGTCCGTCACCGCATAGCAGCGCAGCGTCTCCGGATCAAAATCCACGCAGCGCACCGGCTGTTCTGTATTTTTCCCGTTCATTGTGCTCATCTCCGTATCTTCATGCTGATCTCAGCATCTCTATACTTATCTCCGCATCTCTATGCCAGTCGGTGTATCTCTCCGGGCTGTACTGCTCCCGTATCTCTCCGGGCAGCATCTCTCCCGTTTTCCATGGGCTGTACTTCTCACGTATCTCTCCGGGTTGTACTCCTCCCGTTTTCTCTGACATTGTTTCTCTTACATTGGCATTTCCGCCTGTAATACCGGACTTACCGTATCTCGTTACCGTATCTCGTATACTGCCATGCTGTCGAGCGTCTTCCCGTCCATGTTGCAGATGGCATCGATGATCCTGTTCCGGTAGGTTGCGTTGCCGTCGCCTTCCTGCATATGCGACCATCCGACCTCGCCGGAAGCTCCCATGAGCACGACGGCCGCCGCCGCTGCTGCAAGCGCATTGTCCCGGTTGGCCGCGACATAAGCGGTCATGATCCCGGAGAGCTGACAGCCGGTTCCGGTGATCCTGCTCATCTCTGGACGGCCGTTCCGGATAACAAAGCAGCGCTGCGGATCCGCCACGAGATCGATGGCACCGGTGATCGACACAATCGTATGAAAAGCAGCCGCACATTTTTTCGCAAACTCTGCCATTGAGTCCAGATTTTCATCCGTCACCGCATCCGCCGCGTCGGCGTCCACGCCCTTTGTCGTCGAGCTGCCTGTCGTGAGCGCTTTGATCTCCGACATATTGCCGCGGATCACATCGAATTGCAGCGAATCAGCCAGTTCCACGGCCGTCTGCGTACGAAGCCGGCTTGCTCCCGCTCCGACCGGATCCAGCAGCAGCGTATGATGGAGCGCCAGCGCTCTCTCACCCGCTATATGCATCGATCCCACCGTCCTTTTATTCAGCGTTCCGATGTTGATATTCAGGCCGTCACAGATCGTCTGAATATCCTCCACTTCGTCCGGCTCATCCGCCATAATCGGACTGGCGCCGCAGGCCAGCTCCGCATTGGCCACGTCATTCACCGTCACATAATTCGTAATATTGTGGATCAGCGGCGATTTTTTCCTCACATGCTCAAGACACTCAGCAAACATCTCTTACTCCTGTTCCGGAAGCAGCCTCATAGATAAATGCTGTTTCCTGTCAGAAAAAGGACACGCTGCCATAAAAGTATGTCCTTAAAAAATCTGCACCCCTTCACCCCGAAGCCAGCTTCAGCCACATGCGCATCTTCGACAGCACCCTGGCCTTGTCCAGCGCCAGGAGAACACTGTATATAATAACCGTATCCATCGGAAGCTGAATCAGGTTGGCAATCGCGCGTGCGGGCAGAATCGCCATGAACGACTTGCCGTACAGCATGCAGCTCCATGCCGTATTCATACCCATATTCACAAATACCTTGATCAGCAGTTCCGCAGTAAAAATCCTCGCCAGGGAAAGCCTGTGTCCGTGCCTTCCGTGTGTAACTGCGCCGAAGATCAGACTCCCGCAGACAGCAGAAAGCGTGAAGCCCGGAAAAAACGGACCGTCAGGCTGCAGCAGGTATTTCACCGCATCCATCACACCGCCGAAAAGCGCGCCGATAAACGGTCCGAGCAGGAAATCCGTCAGGCGGTTCGGCAGATCCGAAATACCCACGCGGAGATAACTCGTAATGTGGATCGTTCCGACGTACGACAGGACGACCGCCAGAGCTCCCATGAGTCCGAGAAACACAATAAGCTGAACAGAAAATGTCGATCCTGATCTCCTGCTGCCGGTTCTTTCAGTCATAAAAATACCTCCTTATGCAGTTGTCTCGTCTAACTACATAAGAAGGATTTCCGTCCAGCCTATGCAGCAGCGGGATGCGAACTCTCCACCGCGGGCACCTCATGCCCTTCGTCCAGATGACAACTCCCTGTTCATCCGGCACTTTACGCGAAAAATCCTACTCTGCCTTGCCGTATCTTACCTTACAGATAATAACAGCTTCATAATAACAACTTCATTGTAGCTGTTCTGCGTTTAAAGTCAATCTCTCAGTTTTCCGGCGGAACAGAGGCCCTCGAGCCTCTCTCCGTGCTTCTCTTGTACGCATACATGATTTCATCGGCACGGTCCATCATCGCTTCCGTCGACTCTCCTTCTTTCCGTCCCGCAACACCGAAAGAAAAATCCAGCGGAAAATCACCGTACTTCGAATCACACTTCGGCCAGGCAGCGATCTGTTCAAGCTTCTGCTGCACCTCTTCATCCGGCAGCACCGTGATAAATAAAAATTCATCACCGCCGGTCCGGTAAAATTCACCGAATTCCTTCAGCGCGTCATTCATTGTGAGCGCAAAGGCACGCAAATACTGATCTCCGACCCTGTGTCCGTACCTGTCATTAAACACTTTCAGGTGATTCAGGTCAAATGACACCACGGTCATCTGCCTGTTTCTCATCCGGTAAAGTTCCCTCGCAAAAGCGTTCCTGTTCTGCAGCCCGGTCACAGGATCATGATTGTCGTAAATGTGGGTGACCGCGAGATAAAGCATAAGAAGGGCAATCGAGCAGCAGATCCAGACCGTATCAATCTCGGACGTGACATAACTGCCAGTCAGTCCGATTCCCAGCATAACGATCACAAAGATGATCAGAAAGCGGTCCTCTCTGTCGATGCGGTACGTATGCGCGAAATCATGAAACAGAACATAGGGAATCAGAATATCATAAATCAGATAGATCCAGACCACATTCGACGTGTATACCATCTTGAACGTTTTTTTATGGTGAAAAATAATCGGATACCGGATATTCAGGAGATTCAGAAGAATCAGCAGACAGCAGACCGAAATCGAAATCCAGTCCCCGATATCCTTCATATCCTCATGAAATATGATGACAAAAATCAGCGCCGCCGGTGCGAGAGCAAATTCAACGCTCGCAATCGTGTTCAGCAGATTCGCCGTCTTCATCGTCGTCTCGCCCATCCAGTAATAATATGTCCATACTTCGTCGAGAAAAAGAATCATGATGAGCGTACTGCCCGCCCCGATAAAGCTTCTCCGTGCTCTTCCGGAGAAAACCGGGTTTGCATGCATGCGGATCCATATATAGATGACGATCGCCACACAGATCAGATCTGAATAAGCAATGTAATAAAGCATACTCTGCATATCCTTTCAGGAAAAACAACCATACAGATACATTCTACCCACACAGCTTCTAAAAAATCAATGCTTTCATCTTATGACGCCCGTTAATTAGTTTCCGTTCAAACGCTACTGAACCCCTTTGCGTGCGACAGTGGCTGACAATGAGTGAACAATAACGAAAGTTACTCCATCATCTTCTTCAGCCAGAGCCCGGTTTCAGACAGGTCATCGTCCGTCCAGCCTCCGTTAACCTTTGTCACCTCCGGTTTCAGCAGCGCAGAGGTCTCATTTTTATTGCAGAGGCTCCATCCCGCATAGCTCAGGTTATTCTCCACGATCAGCTTTTTCCATGCCGCCGCCGAATCATAGTCCACGCCGCCGTTTCCGGAGGCGTCGCAGATGCTGAACTCGCTGATAAAGACAGGCAGTCCGCTCTTCCGTGCGGAGATGAGTCTGTTTCTCAGATCCTCCTTATGCGTTGCCGCATAAAAGTGCATGGCGTACATGATATTGTCATATGTCGAAATCGGATCGGCCGCCGCTTTGTCTACCTCCTGTGACCACGTCGGTGTGCCGACGATGATAATCGAATCCGGATCATTCGCCCGGATGACCGGGATCACCCGTTCCGCATAGGCCTTAATGTCGCTCCACGACGTGCCGCCGTTCGGCTCGTTGCAGATCTCATAGAGCACATTCCCGTTATCTGCGTATTTCTTCGACATTCTCCCGAAAAAATCCACGGCCTGATCTTCATATTTCAGCGGTGTGAGGTCAGAAAGTACATGCCAGTCAATAATCACATACATGCCGAGATCCGTCGCTGCCTTCACGCCCGTGTCGATCGTCTTCTCCAGCGCCTGCCGGTCGCCGTCCGTACAGTATCCGCCGCTCTCCGCCGTATACATGGCAAGCCTTACGAGACTGGCGCCCCAGTCATCGCGGAGCGTGCGGAAAGCGTCCTCATTGACATACTGCGGAAACCACGCGAGACCGTGCGTACTCACGCCCTTCAGCTGATACGCCTTTCCCTTCTCATCCATAAGGTCAGCGCCGTCCACAGACAGAACGCCGTGATTTTCAAACGGCGTACCCTTCGTATCTGCCGCCGCCAGCTCCTTCGTTACACCGCTTCCGGCCTTTGCTCTGCTTCCGCTTTCCGCAGCAGAAATTCTGGCATCTCTCCATGATTTTTCCTGATCATCCGTCATCTTCTCAGCTTCCCCGGTCTCCTCATCAACCAGATACGTGCCCGCCAGATCCGGCTTCTCCTCCGCAGAAAAAATCACCCCGATGTCGCTGACCGATGCGCCGTCATCCACCTCATTCTTCCTGTCACGTTCTGTAAAATACCAATTCATGCCGGCTTATTCCGGCTCGACATCATCTTAATCCCCGGTTCATCCACGCTTGAATGAATTACCTGTATTGAATAAGTTCAACCGCATTTTATCATTACATCTCTGTCTGTGTCACTCATATCCAGTTTTCTCTGGTTATCCATATGATTATCCACATCTGCCGTTTATCTGCCATGGACAGTGCATAACATACGCTTTCGGCCACGAGTAATACATCCGGGGCGGCTGTCGTACAACAACGAAGTCATACAGCGAACATATCCGCGGCAGGCTTCATCTGACAAAAAAAGAGCCGGGCTGACATCATCTGCCAGCCCGGCCCGTCAACCGCCCGGAAAGCGGTCATCTGGAGGATCAGAGTTCCTTCTCCTCGACATCGGTCATCGTATATCCGATATTCGTGATACCCTTCCGGAGCGCCTCTTCATTCAGCCGCCTCTCCGTCCGGAACGTCGCCAGATTTTTTCTTCTGGACGCCTTGACCTTCTTTGCATCAGGTACGTATTTCCGGATCGTGTCCGAAATGTGCGCTTCGCACATGCCGCACATCATTCCATCAACACCCACTTTATACTCATACATGAAATACACCTCTTAACTTATTTTTCAGGCACCTGCTCTTGCTACAGAATCAGCTGCTTTCTTCGGAGCCGGTCTGCAGACTGCGTAAACAACGAAGACAATCAGCAGAATCGCTGCTGCCGTTCCGACGTTGAAACCGCCGCCGGTGAAGAAGCTGCCCATCTGATATACGATCAGAGCAAGTCCGTATCCTACAGCCATCTGGAAACCAAAGGTGATCCAGCCCCATTTTCTTGATCCCTGCTCACGGAATGCTGTCGCAATGGCAACAAGGCAGGGAGCATCGAATACGTTGAAGATGGTGAATGCCAGACCGGTAATAGCGCTTCCGCCGAACATCTGGAAGATAGCGGAGGAAACAGCTGTCTCTGCATCACTGGTCGCATGAGCCAGCATACCAAGGGTTCCGACTGCCTGCTCCTTCGCAAGCTCTGCGGAAATGGAGGCAACGGCGCCCTGCCATGTGCCCAGTCCGATCGGAGCAAACAGGAAAGCGAAGAACTGGCCGATGTAATACATAAAGCTCTGGTCCATCTGGGTATCTTCAAGGATCTGCATGGACGGTCCGAAGTGCATCAGGAACCACAGAATAACGGTAATCGGGAAGATGATGGTTCCGGCTTTTTTGATGAAGGCCTTAGCTCTCTCCCAGACATGAACAAGCACACCTTTTACCGTAGGAACATGATATGCGGGAAGCTCCATAACGAACGGTGCCGGATCTCCTGCAAAATAACTTGTTTTCTTCAGTGCGATACCTGCCAGAACAATGATGGCCAGACCGATGAAATACATTGTCGGTGCAAACCATGCGCTGCCATGGAAGAAGGTGATCGACATCATGGCGATGATCTCCATCTTGGCGGAGCACGGAAGATAAGTAGAAAGCATGATCGTCATACGACGGTCTTTCTCGTTCTCAATGGTTCTTGATGCCATGATGGCCGGAACACCGCAGCCGGTACCGATCAGCATGGGGATAAAGGACTTTCCTGACAGACCGAAGTGACGGAACAGACGGTCCATGATGAAAGCGACACGGGCCATATAGCCGGAATCCTCAAGGAGACTCAGGAAGAAGAACAGGATCAGCATCTGCGGTACGAATCCGAGGACGGTGCCGACACCGCCGATCACACCATCAACGAGCAGTCCTTCCAGCCAGGGAGCCGCACCCGCAGCTTCCAGCGCTGAGGAAGCCCATCCGGAGATATAAGTACCGAACAGGACATCGTTTGTCCAGTCTGTCACAATCGTACCGATGGTCGTTACACCTACCCAGTAGATAAACCACATGATACCTGCAAAAATCGGCAGTGCAAGGATACGGTTCGTAACGACTTTATCGATTTTATCCGAAACGGTCAGCTCATCCTTCGTCTTTTTCTTTCTGACCATTCTGGCAACAATCTTCTGAATGTAATTATAACGGGCATTGGTGACGATCGACTCAGCGTCATCATCAAGCTCCTTCTCGCATTCTCTGATATGGTTCTCGATATGCTCGAGCCTGTCAGCGCTGAGCTGCAGCTTATCAGTGATCAGCTGATCTCTTTCGAATACCTTGACAGCGTACCAGCGAACCTGTGCAGCCGGCACTCTGTCTTCAATGGCCTCTTCGATATGGGCCAGGGCATGCTCCAGCGCGCCCTCATATACATGCGGTACACGGGGATCTCTTTCCTTAACCCGCTCTGCCACTTCGAGGCACTTCTCAACCGCATCCCTTGTTCCTTCGCTGTGCAGTGCGGTGATCGGAACGATTTCGCAGCCGATCTCTTTGCTGAGCGCGTTGAGATCGATTTTTGTTCCTGTCTTCTCAACGACATCCATCATGTTGACGGCAACAACGACAGGAATACCGATCTCAAGCAGCTGCGTCGTCAGATACAGGTTGCGCTCGAGGTTGGAACCGTCGACGATATCCAGAATGATATCCGGCTTCTCATCGATCAGGTAGTTTCTGGAAACGACTTCCTCCGGTGAATACGGAGACAGAGAGTAGATACCGGGAAGGTCCTCGATGATGACATCCTTGTGTCCTTTCAGTTTTCCTTCCTTCTTCTCGACCGTAACACCCGGCCAGTTTCCTACATACTGCGTGCTTCCTGTCAGATCGTTGAACAGCGTTGTTTTACCGCAGTTCGGGTTTCCGGCAAGTGCGATTTTGATTGCCATATAAGCCTCCTCATCCCTGATGCTTCTCTTCATGAATTTCGTCCGGAAGAAAATTTCTCTGATTTTTTCTCCCGCAAAAATCCACGCATGGGAAAATAAGTATGTTTATTTATTATTTGCGTTCTCTAACTCAGTTGTCTGAAAAAAGCCGCGTTGTCCAGCGCCGCAGCGGGCGCCGGCCCCGGCCTTATGCTGTCTCGATATTTTCAGCTTCATCCTTTCTGAGCGAAAGTTCAAATCCTCTTACGGTAACTTCGATCGGATCTCCGAGCGGAGCCACCTTGCGCACATAGATTTCCGTGCCCTTCGTAATGCCCATGTCCATGATCCGGCGTTTCAGCTTATCGGTGCCATGGATTTTTACAACCTTTACCGTGCTTCCGACCGGTGCTTCCCTTAATGTCATAATCACTTTCTCCTCTCTTTTTATTCTTTTATTTCGACCCTGTCTGTCCTGATTTTGGTTGCCATCTCCCGCGTGACCGCGAGCCTGGTACCTTTCAGATCCAGGATCATATCGCCGTTGTGCGACGAAATTACCCTGATGACGGCGCCGGGAACAAATCCCAGATCACCCAGATGCTTTTTGACTTCCTCGGAACCACTCACCTGCTTTATCATCAGATTGTCGCCCGATTCTCCAAATGTCAGTGGAAACATGACCGACTCCTTTCTGCAGTTCTCACAGCACTGATCAGTTCCTGTCCTGTACGACAGCCTGTACATCCTCCAGCGAACCCTCATCGGCAGGAAACTGCTTTGCATAATCACACAGCGCGCGGAATGTCCTGTCGCTGATGTCATGTTCGACCTTGCATGCATCCGTGCGTGCGGTAACCGGATCTACGCCGATTCCCCTGAAAATAGTCGTCAGCACTCTGTGCCTTTCATAAATTCTCTCGGCAATGCTTCTGCCTGACTCTGTCAGCGTGATCATGCTTGCTTCATCCATAGTCAGATAGCCGTTCTCACGCAGCTTCTTAACGGCTGCACTCACGCTGGGCCTCGATACATTCAGCAGATCTGCCACATCCGCAGAGCGTATATATCCTTTATTCTGCTTCAGTACCAGCATCGCCTCCAGATAATCCTCTGAAGACCTCAGAATTTTCATGTACGCCTCCCGTTCTTTCGCTGCAGCCCGGTTCTTCATAACCTCACCTTTGTTTATTATAGCGATAATTAATCTAAATTCAAGTCAATTAATTAGTTTTTTTCAAAGCTAATTGTAATTTCATATTATTAATTACAGTTCTCACTAACTAATTATCATCACGACCGGAAGTGTTCTCTCTCTTCAGATCCTGCTGATGCCATAAAAAAAATCCGGAAGCTCTGCATCAGCAGCCGCTTCCGGACCGGAAATTACCTTTTTGCTTTCTGTTTTATCAGATTTTTATTACATGGCCTGAGGATCGGAAACCTTTACCTTGTGGTCATACCATTTGCCCTTCGTGCCGATCAGCGCCAGATCAAATTCCTGATCCAGTGCCGGAACCGGAACGTCGAATCCGTACACCTCTTCGGTAGTTCCGTCATCATATTTGACGGTATCCGTTGTCGGCTGAAGCAGCTGTGCGCCGTCCTTCTGCGCATCCTCTGCCGTTCCCGGGAAGAGGTTCACGATATTCTCGGATGTCAGTGTGATGTGGATGGTCATCTGTCCGTCTTTAACCGTCAGTGTGCCGCGTCCGTCACAGGTTTCATTGACATGGAACATCTTGCTGTCCGTCGTGAAGGCTGCGGAATAGGTGCCGTCCTCAAGAGATGCCGATGTGGCAGATGCGGATGAGGACGAAACGGCTTCTGATGAACCGTTGATGGCGTCACCGGTATGGCTTACATAGATCTGCTGAATTTCCGGAATCTCACCGAGACCCGCGATCTGCGCGTCAACGGAATCAAAGTTACCTGAAGCCTTGAACTGGCTGATCCAGGAATCCGGATCGTCCTCGCCGGCCATATCGTTATTGGCATGATCTCCGGCTACCACCATCAGCGGACGGAGGATAACCTTCTTATATCCGGCATCCTTTACCTTGCCGATAACCGCCTGGCATTCTGTATCAGCGG
The DNA here is from genome assembly GCA_900319355.1 of uncultured Eubacteriales bacterium. Lineage (GTDB taxonomy): Bacteria > Bacillota > Clostridia > Lachnospirales > Lachnospiraceae > Bilifractor. The sequence goes on from ONOC01000001.1 coordinate 46,485, forward strand.
GCTTGCCCTCAACCGTTCCGATGAAGACATTCTTGTAACCCAGATCCTCTACCTGAGACTGCATCTGGTCATAGGTGATCGCAGCCTCATGAGAAGTGCCGTGGCCCATGAAGACGAAAGCCGTGCCGTCTGAGGCGGCATCATCCAGACTGTCATAGCCTGCTGTCTTCACTGCTGTGTTTGTGATGGCTTCCGCTACATTTTTCTTATCTTCATTAACCGTTGTGGTATCATCACCGACTTCGCCCAGAAGCGGCTCTGCCACTTTTACGGAATCAAATTTGTCTGCGTAATTATTGACGGCTTCTGTCAGCTCATCATACTCTGCGCCGTGCATCAGATGGGTCGGCTGAACGACGAGATTTTTCACGCCGTTGTCGACAGCACGCTCCAGTGCCTGGTCCATGTTGTCGATTTTTTCACCGTCACGCGCCTGTACATGGTTGATGATGATCTGCGCTGTGAAAGCCCGGCGTACCGACCAGTCCGGGTATGCTGCCTGAAGTGCCTTCTCAACGCCGCCGATATCCTTTACACGGCTGTCGTTGAAGGATGTACCGAAGCTTACCACGAGAAGCTCGTTCTCGCCGATGCCGTCTTCGTTGAGCGGGTCGTCGGCAGACGCATCGCCCGTATCACGTCCGAAGTAATCCGGATCCGCATATTCTCCCTGAACCAGTGCCTTCTGTGCATCCGTCAGCGCATCCCAGGCCTTCTTTGCCTCCTCACACTGTGCGTCCGTATCATCCGTCCGCTCCTGCACATAGATCGCATCGATCAGATCCGCCACGTGATCTGCTTTCGCCTGATCCGATGACGCAGAAGAACCGGAAGAAACCGATGCTGCCACCTCTTCCGTGGCTGCTCCGGCACTTTCCGATACAGCTGCCTCAGATGCTGATGAGGACGAACTGCCCGTCGTACTGCCGCAGCCGGCCAGCATGGACACCGTCATTGCCGCTGCTGCGATAACTGACATCACTCTCTTATTCATTCTTTTATTCTCCTTCCTTTGTATTACGTGAAATGAACTTTTTTATATTAAGGCATATGCCCGGCCGGGCTCACCGCATCGGCGATGTGCGGATGCGGCACGCTGCACGAAAAAAAGCCCGCCTCTTCCAAAGCGGACTTCTGCACATGCCAGAATATCGTAATTGTTTTCTTCGGAAACATTACTTTAAAATCACTTCCAGCAGGTTTCCTGACTAGCAGCTCAGACGGCCGGCGCACTCCTTCTCATGTCTCCTTTTATGCGGAAACACAATGGATACCATGCGTCTTCCTCGCTGTTCACAGTGACCGGATCGTCCGGGATTCCCACCCGGTTCCCTATTATTCCGTTCTGACGGACACTGGAAGCTTCTGTTCAGTTCTGTAACGCACCTTATCATAGCAGATGAGTCCGGAGATTTCTACTGTAATCTGCTGATTCTCTGAGAATCATGGTATGATATAAAATAATCCGACTTACAGGAGGCTCAATATGTTCAGAAAAATGAGAAGGTTCAAACAGCAGATTTCCGACGAGGCCTGCGAGAAGGTCCTGCTGTCGGCTCCCCGCGGCGTTCTGGCGGTTCACGGCGAAGACGGCTATCCCTATGCGCTTCCGATCAATTTCCTCTACGAAGATGGAAAAATCTACTTCCACGGTGCCGTGACAGGCCACAAAATCGATGCCATGAAGAAGGATCCCAGGGTGAGCTTCTGTGTGATGGACGAAGGTTACCTGAAGGAAGGCAAGCGTGGTCTGAACATCAACAGTGTGATTATTTTCGGAACCGTGCGCTTCATCGATGACCATGAAGAGGCACTCGACCGCTGCCGTCATCTCGGCCTGAAGTATTTCCCCGGTGAAACGGATTATGTGGATGACGATATCCGCCGCAACGAAAATCACCTTCAGATGATCGAACTGACGATTGACCACATGACCGGAAAACTTGTCAACGAATCATAAATTCCGAAACCGGTACATCAGTGAATCGCAGGTCATGAAACCTGAACGTCAGTGAACCACAGATCCTGAAATCAGAATCCCGGTGAATCACAGCTTATGAACGGAGAAGAAAATCATGACTGAAAATACGAACAGCAACGGCAGCACCCCGCACCGCCGCCGGCTGCATTACAGCGGGACGCATCCCCATACCTATGCGGAAAAATACAAAGAGCATCAGCCTGAAAAATATTCTGATGTCGTGGAAAAGGTCATCAGCAAGGGCAGTACGCCGGCCGGCATGCACATCCCGATCATGGTGGATGAGATCATGCGGTTCCTCGATATTCAGCCCGGAGAAACCGGTCTTGATGCCACGCTCGGGTACGGCGGACATACGAGACACATGCTGGAAAACCTTCAGGAAAAGGGGCATCTCTATGCCCTTGATGTGGATCCGATCGAATCCGCGAAAACGGAGCAGCGCCTGAGAGACGCCGGCTTCGGGCCTGATCTGCTTACGATAAAGCTGATGAATTTTGCGGACATTGATCAGATCGTCAGTGAGACAGGACGGTTTGACTTCATGCTTGCGGACCTCGGCGTCTCTTCCATGCAGATCGATGATCCGACCCGGGGATTTTCCTTCAAAACAGACGGCCCGCTGGACCTCCGCCTGAATCCGGAGAGGGGAATTTCCGCCGCCGACCGTCTGCTTTCCGTCACACCCGACGAACTGGAAGGCATGCTGGCGGAAAACGCCGATGAACCCTGTGCCGCAGATATTGCGAAGGCAATCTGCAGAAGAAACCGGACCGCGGACAAAATCCGCACCACCCGCGATCTCCGTGAAACCGTGGAAGCCGTGATGGACAGGAAGCTTCAGAACCTGCCGAAGGCGGAGAAACGGAAAGAAATCTCGAAGACCTGCGGGCGCGTCTTCCAGGCTGTCCGGATCGATGTCAACAGTGAGTTTGAAGTACTGGAATCTCTGATGGAAAAGCTGCCCGGTGTGATGAACCCGGGCGGAAGAATCGCCATTCTGACCTTCCATTCGGGCGAGGACCGCATTGTCAAGAAGGCTTTCCGCTGTTTTCACTCAGAGGGCGTCTACAGCAGCATAGCACGCAACGTCATCCGGCCCTCGGCAGAGGAATGCCACCGGAATCCCAGAGCCCATTCCGCCAAACTCCGGTGGGCAGTAAAAGCCTGACCTCCTTTTCGGATGTCAGGCTCTTGTTGCTCCTGCCGCCTTACGCCCAGACTTCTGAGTCTTTTCCGGAGCCGGCCTCGAAATGATATTTCACAATACCCAGATCCGTCTTCGTATAAAAGCCGAGTCCCGCCTTCACGGTGACATGATCGCCGTGACGTGTGAAGGAAAACTTCTGCTGATTGATCGCCGTCGGTGCAAGAATCGCGGCTTCAATTCCCTTTCTGTACCAGTCGGGATCGCCTTCCTTATAATCACTGACTTCAGAGATTCCTTTGATTTTGTGAGACACGCCCTGTGTCCTTCCATAGCCGAGGGCGATGACCATATAGCGCTTTTCACCCGGCGCAATATCGCCATGTGCCTCTCCCTTCTTATAGGTCATGGCAACCCAGCAGGAATTGACACCGAGTTCCTGTGCCTTCAGGACAAGGCGCTCCCCGTAATAACCGATTTCCTCATCCTTTCCCTTCGGCCCGGCCATCATGAAATAATTCCTGCATCCGGCAAAATTACCGTAATTCGGCTTTCCGGCCTGGAACGCATCCGGCTCATTGGTGATCAGCTGAATGTGCAGTCCGCTTATGCGGTTGACCTCCTCCGTCTCCTTCTGCAGCGCCTCCACTGCATCCGCCGCCAGCGGCTGATCCGTAAACTGTCTCACAGAATGTCTCTGTTTCATAAGTTCCATCATATCCATCATCTGATACCTCCCGTTTCAGTTCGTTGTCTTGGTTTAATTGTTTGAACCATTATGCCACAAAATCCTCTCAGATGATCAATGGTAAAGAAAATCGATTCCATTCGGAAAAACCGGCAGCGAATGCCATGCAGCGTATCAAAGACCGCAGAGTATGGTAAAATACAGGAAAACAGGTAAAAGAGGCTCTTTATCATGATCAGCATATTATTTTACGGAGATTCGAATACATATGGATTTGACCCGAGAGGATTCGCCGGCGGAAGATATCCTGAAGGTGTCCGCTGGACCTCACAGCTCGCACAGAAATCGGAGGGACGCTGGCAGATCAGCAACGGCGGACTGAACGGCCGCATGATCCCTCAGACCAGCTGGCAGATGAAGCATTTCCTGGAGATGCTCGAAGATGAGAAGCCCGGTCTTCTCTCTGTCATGCTCGGAACAAACGATCTGCTGAATGCGCTGGAGCCTTCGGCAGACCGGATCGCCGCCCGCATGGAAGATTTTATCCGAAATGTTCAGGACAGCACGAAAGGAACCGGTCTGCGGATTCTTCTCGTTTCGCCGCCGTGGATCGATACGCCTGACGCAGGTCCCGCATGCTGCGCGGAAAGCCGGAAGCTGGCCGGCCCGTATGCCCGCGTGGCTGAAAAGCTGCACCTTTCGTTTGCGAACGCCGCAGAGGCATACCCGCAGCTCGCCTTTGACGGCATTCACCTGTCGGAAGAAGGGCACACTGCCTTCGCCCGCTGGATGGAGGGTGTCCTGACAAAACTGTGAAGTTTTGCGCCCGCATGGAGGGTGTCCTGACAAAGCTGTGAAATTTTGTGCCCGCATGGAGTTATCATGCGCCTGCTCGCGCCGATATTTTCGGTAAGAAACCGTTTCAGAGAGCATATCCGATAATGCCCGAAAGTACAGCCGATGGGTCAGGGGGATTTTATGATCAGTTTTGAATCACTGTCATCTGTAAGCAGCTACATAAAGCAGAGCGAAATGAAGAATAAGTGGCAGATGAAAAAGGCCACCGGCGATATGAAAGCTGACGGCACCATGACGGTCTCGGAGGCATGGCGTCAGAATAAGATCCGCCAGGAACATGCCATATGGGATGACAGCGTCGAGCAGATGAAAAAAGACAAAAATAAGGATGGCGGCCTTGACGATATCCTTATAAAGATTCAGAACGGCGATTCCCTCACTCCCGACGAGCTCAGTCTGCTGAGGGAAAAGGACCCGGCGCTCTACCAGGAGTTACAGAACCGCGACCGGAAGGAAAAAGCCTATAAAAATCAGCTTTCACAGGCAAAAACAAAAGAAGAGTTTCAGCGGATCAGAACCATGAAATCTTCCGAGCTGATCAGCCGGATCAATTTTATCAGAAACGACCCTGCGATTCCGGAAGGGAAAAAGCTGGAACAGTATATATCCATCAACGAAGAGGAAAAAGACGCTCAGAAGGTGGAGAAGGAATTTATCAGGAGCGGCGCCTATGATGCTCTTCCCACCGAAGAAGAAAAACGCGAAGTGGAGCGTGCCGAAAAAGAAGAAAAGAATCCGTCGGAAACCGAAGAAACGAAAGAATCCGGGAAAACGGAAGAATCCGAAAAGACGGACGAAATCGAAAAGACAAACGAAGCCGAAAAGACGCACGAAACTGAAAAGACAAACGTAACCGGAAAAGCAGATGCCGACGCTTCGACCGAAGATCAGGCCGAGGCAGAAAAGACAGCACGGACCGAAGATGCTGAATCCGGCCACAGATCTCACCTGGTCCATGCCGGCGACACTGCTCTGAAATCCGGTGTCTCTGAAAAGAAAACAGAACAGATCATGGAAAGAGTCACCATGGAGAAGGAGCCGACGGAGGAGGCGAAGCGCAAGGTACATCAGTCAAAGCTTGCCAGAAAATACCGCTATCACAGCTCCGACAATGAACCGGCCTCATCAGGCGTGAGCTTTTCAGCCGATGCCTGATGAAGCCGCCATCTAAAAGAGGTATCCATATCGGAGTACCAGAAGAGGGAGGATTTTACCATGGAGATATTAATAGACACTGCCAGCGTTGAAGCCGTTAAGAAATACAACGACATCTACAACCTGACGGGGGTGACCTGCAATCCGTCGATTCTCGCGAAGGAAAAGCCGGATTTTTACGGAATTCTGGATCAGATACGGGCCATCATCGGGCCTGAAAAGGAACTGCATATCCAGCTCACGGCGCCCACCTGCAGCGAGATGCTCCGCGAAGCCGAGACGATCGGCGAACACTTCGGCAGGGAGCACACCTATCTGAAGGTGCCGGCCAACGAAGAGGGCATCAGAACCATCCGGCGGCTCAAAAATGACGGATATCTGGTCACGGCGACCGCCATTTACACGGCACAGCAGGGCATGCTCGCTCTCTCCGTCGGCGCCGATTATCTGGCGCCGTACTACAACAGGATGAGCAATGCAGGCTACGACGCACACCAGCAGATCGCCGATCTCGTATACCTGATCGACCGCTGGCACCTTCCGTCAAAAATCCTCGCCGCCAGCTTCCACAACACCTGGCAGGTGATGGATGCCCTGCTTGCCGGTGCCCACGCGGTGACAGCCGCTCCGGAATACCTGAGCGCCATGGTCAACACGCCGGATGTAAGCGATGCCCTGGAGAAATTCGGAAAAGACTGGGAGAAAAACTACGGCACGAAGAAGATTTATGAGCTCTGACTACCCCGCATTTCGGGATAGATCGGCTTCAATGCCTCATACGCTTCATTAAAAATCTTCATTTCCTTTTCATAAACCGCGTGCGCCTTCCTGTCGGGTTCCAGCGGTTCGCCGTAATGAATATACTCTGATATTGCGTCGAATCCGTCGTAGATGCCGGCTCCGATACCCGCCAGGACAGCCGCGGCCATGGACGTCGACTCCTCCACATGATCCGGACGTATGATCCGGCAGCCGGTCACGTCCGCAAGGATCTGCGCAACCACATCGCCCTCTGCCCCGCCGCCGGTGAGGATCAGTTCGCGGATATCGCCGTTTTTTCTCTGCGCTTCCAGAATAACGTTCAGATTCAGCGCGATACCCTCCAGAACCGCACGGATATAGTGCGCCTTTGTGTGTGCCATCCGCATACCGAGAAAAGCACCCGAAGCGTCCGGATTCCAGCGGGGTGACCGCTCTCCGAGCAGATAAGGCAGATACATCAGACCGTCCGAACCGGCCGGAACCTGCTCTGCCATTTCATCGAGGACCGCATATACACTGCGGCCCTCTTTTTTTGCACGCGCTGCTTCTTCACCGCAGAACGTTCCGGCGATATAGGACAAAGAGCTGCCGGCCGCCTGCATGGTCCCTGTCGGGGAAAATTTTCCCGGGATCACATGCCGGAAAGTCATCAGTACGTGCCCGCTGTCCTGCGCCGGCACTTCTGATGTGCCGGCGATCCAGGCTGACGTCCCGAAGGTCAGGTAATACTGCCCGTCCCGGATACAGCCGGCGCCGAGTGTCGCACACGGACCGTCCCCGCCGCCGACAACAACGCTGACCTCTCCGGAAAGGCCGAGTGCCTCCGCCGCCTCGGCCGTCAGCTTCCCTGCCACATCCGTCGAGGCATGAAGCTCGGGCATCTTCGCCATGTCCACACCCGCAGCATCAAAAATCTCCTCCGACCACACGCCCTTCCTGAGATCCATGCCGTTTGTCCCCGAACCGTCGGACAGATCCGTCAGCATACGCCCTGTCATACGAAAAATAATGTAATCTTTGGCCTGCAGCACACAGGCCGTGCGCCGGTACACATCGGGCTCGCTGTCCTTCAGCCACATCAGCTTCTCCAGTGTGTAGCTGCAGCTGATCCTGTGGCCGAGAAGATCATACGCGTGCGCCCGTCCGATCCGTTCCGCCAGTGCCTTTTCCTGTTCTCTCGCCCGGGTATCCGCCCAGATCATGGAACGCCGGAGCGGCCGGCCTTCCGCATCCACAGGCAGGCAGCCCTGCATCTGTCCGGAAAAAGAGATGGCGGCCACATGACGGGATCGGCCGGCGGTGATTTTTCTCACCGCGCGGACGACGGCCTTCCACCAGTCCTCAGGATCCTCCTCCGCTTCCCCGGCGGGTCCGTAATACACCTCGTATCCTTCCGTGCAGCTGCTGACAAGACTTCCATCCGTGTCGAACAGGGAAGCCTTGGTTCCCGATGTGCCAAGGTCCAGTGCAATCAGATACTGTTTCATACCTTCTCCTCTCCGCCGGTTTTCTTCACTGGCTTCCCGTGATTCTGTTTTGTCGATGGACAGTTTTCATTTTATAGTAATTTACCGGATATGGAAAGCGAGCGGATCAGGAACTGCCGATGAAAAGCAGAAAACGCCGGAAAGATGTGATGGCCGTTTCGTGACATAACAAAAGCGGCCGTTGCGGCCGCTTTGATAAGGGAGGAGAAAGAGCAGATGCAGATAAATAAACAGCAGCGGGATGCGCTCCTCCGGGAGTGCAGCACGCTGCTTCTGGAAATACATACATTATACAGTGATCTGGACCGGCGGTTTCATCTGAGGGGCGCCGGCATCCCCGTGACATTCGGCTTCGAAACTGATCAGCTCGGATCCTATACGCAGGGCAAAGATTACAGTGAAGAGGAGTTCCACTTTTCTCTTCTCTTCATCGGAAGAAGTCTGCCTCATCCGCTGTCGAAGGAAGACCGGCTGGACCTGTACAAGCATGAATACGCCCATTATATGCAGTACCATATGCCGGTTCCAAAGGAATACCGGTGGCAGTACGGAACCCACGGAAGCGCATGGAAATACTGCTGTTCCCTGATCGGAGCCGCGCCGACACCGCTGTATCGCGCCGGCGAGGGCAGCATGGATCACGATTATGAGAAGGCACTGACAAGTCCCGTCAGTGACAAAACAATCCCGGTGACAGATGTATATCACCGGGAAATGGAATATCGGAAAAAACGGGCCCGGACGGTCCGGTACAGGCTCGGCGAACGGCTCCGGCATCCCCGCTACGGTATCGGTGAGATTGTCGATATCGCAGCTCAGCCGGATTCCGTCCGCATCTCTATGAAATTCAGTGATCAGACCAGGGTATTCGATCAGATGTGGCTGATCCGGCATACCGAGAAGGTATAAGCTTTCTTTATTCGCCGCGCAGACCTTTTGTCTTCTCAAGGATCTCGGCTTTCCACTCATCGGTGAGCTTTCCCTGCTGCCAGGTAACGCCCGCGCCATCTCCCTTATACCTGGGGATCAGGTGGATATGGAAATGGAACACCGTCTGGCCGGCCGCTTCACCATTGTTCTGAACGACATTGTATCCGTCGCAGGGAAGCGCCTTCATCATATATGTCACGACCTTTTTGGCCAAGACAATTGCCTTCTGCAGCAGCTCATCCGGGATCTCCGTGATATTGGCGTAATGCTCCTTCGGAAGAATCAGAGCGTGACCCTTTGTTGCCGGTCCGAGATCAAGGATCACCCGGAAATCATCATCTTCATAAATCGTCGCAGACGGAATCTCACCGGCCGCAATCTTGCAGAAAATACAGTCTTCCATTATCAAAATCCTCCGTTTTTGTTGTTCTGATCTTTCCCTGCAGATACGTTTCAGTATTGCACTGAAGCTCTCTTTGAGAATACGGTTTCAGTATTGCACTGAAGCTTTCTTTGAGAATACGGTTTCAGTATTGCACTGAAGCTTTCTTTCAACAGAACAATTATATACCGGAAGTTCACTTATGAAAATCGGGATTTCTGGTGAACCGCAGTGTGCAGACAGGGTCGCCATCGGCAATCGTTCCTTCCAGATCAAATCTGCAGCACGGAAAATGTTTCGCATACTCGTGATCACCGGCCATGGTTACCTCGCAGAGATGGGAAATCTCCTCCGGCGTCCGTCCCTGCTTCTTCCACTTGTTCACATACGGGCAGTAGTGGAAGGCGATCTCCAGCTCATCCTCTGTGTCTTTCACTCTCTCCATCTCATACAGTACACTGTTGAGATCCGATCCGAACATCGCTCTGAACTCGTTAAAATCATCGGGATCCTTCATGGCTTTTCTGTCAGCCTCGGCATTTTCAGCGCCGTAAGACGCGATGGCATCACTGGCAAAGCTGTCGTCGATCCCGCGCTTCTTTGCCTCGTCGATCATATTCGCGATTGTCGCAGCCCTGCGTTCGCTGATATCTCTCATTCCTTCAGCCACATCATTCTGAATATGCGGTACATTGTTCTCAAAAGCCATTTCTTTTCCCTCCGTTACTTTCCATTCTTCCCTGTTCGGGATTTTTCAGATATAGTAATCCGTACCATAATCCTCACCGAGGAGGCTGCAGAGAAATTGTCTTGTTCTCTGATTCTTCGGCTGATCGATAACCTGCTGCGGCGGTCCCTCTTCGACTACCTTGCCGCCCTCCATGAAGACAACCTTGTCCGCGACCTCCCTCGCAAATTTGATCTCATGTGTCACGATGATCATGGTGATACCGGTCGCCGCGACGTCCCGGATCGTGGCCAGAACACCTCCGACCAGTTCCGGATCAAGCGCGGATGTCGGCTCATCGAAAAGGATCACCTTCGGTTTAAGGGCCAGTGCCCGGCAGATACTGACACGCTGCTGCTGTCCTCCCGAAAGCTCCGACGGATAACTGTCTTTCTTATCCTCCAGATGAACCTTCTTCAGAAGCTCCATCGCCTTTTCTTCTGCTTCTTTCCGGTTTTTTTTCTGAACCGTGACAGGGCCCTCTGTGATATTGTCGAGAACCGTCTTATTCTTAAACAGGTTGTAATTCTGAAAAACCATCGCCGTCCGGCGCCTCAGTTCAAGCACCTTCGCATTCTGCTTTTTCCCGCTTTCCACGGTCAGCCCGTCGATCGTCACAGTCCCGGAATCCGCCGGATTCAGAAAGTTGATCGTCCGGAGCAGTGTCGTCTTTCCGCCGCCCGACGGGCCGAGAATAACGACAACTTCGCCTTTATCCACCTTGAGGCTGACACCGTTCAGGATGGCCTTGCCGCCAAGGTTTTTATGAATATCGTTTAATTCAACCATTGCTCCCATTGTCTGTACCTCTCCTGATCCTCTGTTCTCACCTGTGATACTGACCTCTCACCCGGGATCCTCAGTCCTCACCATCGATTCAGCATTCTCTCCTGCGATCCTGTGTCCTGATCGACCCTGTGTCCTGATCCGTGATTGTCTCAGCTTACCTGCACCTTCTCTGTCACAGCTGCGACGGAGGGACGACGGTCATGTGATGTCAGCTTTCTGTTCAGACTGTTCAGCAGCCGCTCGACCACAATGCAGATGATCCAGTAAATACCGGCCGCAATGAGATAGCCCTCGAGGATGGCATAATTATCGGCAGTCGACGCTCTTGCGACCGAAAGAAGCTCGAAGACATTGACGATCGACGCCAGGCTGGTTGCCTTGAACAGCCACATAAAATAATTCGATATATTCGGAAGCGCGATCACGATCATCTGCGGAATAATAATACACGTCAGCGTCTGAGATCTCGTCATGCCGACGGATGCTGCCGCCTCTGACTGTCCCGGATCAACGCCCTCATATGATGTGATAACCATGTCTGTCATGTATGCCCCGTAATTGAAGGCGAAAGCCACGCAGGCAAAGGCAAAGTAGGACTGATTTTTCGGATCAAAGGTATAGCCGAGAAATCCGTCCATGCTCTTCAGAATGAGCGGAATTCCGTAGTAGCATAACAACAGCTGAACGACCAGCGGCACGCCCTTGATAAACGTATTGAAAACAACGATCACCTGACTCAGAACAGGGATCCGCTTTAACCGGCATGCGCCCATGAGTCCCGCCAGAAGAAGAGCCAGGGCCATGGAAATCACGGTCAGCGCAAGCGTGAGAGGAAGGGCACTGAGAACAACCGGTATATCCTTCAGCATAAACGCATAATTCAGATTCATGCCGCTGCCCTCCTGTACTTTTTATTATGTGAAGAAATCAGGCTGAATACGATCTCGACCAGCACATTGATAAGGAAATAAAGAATGGCGGCCGCCAGAAGGATCCATATCTGGCCATATCCCTTGTGATGATTGATGATCTGATTTGCCCTGCCCATAATATCGGTCACGCCGATGACATAGGCCACTGCCGTTCCCTTCAGCAGGTCGATCTCCAGATTTTTCAGATTGGGCAGCGCGATCTCCATCGCCTGCGGCATGATCACATGGAAAAAGCACTGGCTTCTGCTGTATCCGATGGAATAGCCGGCATCAATCTGTCCGGGATCGATTGCTTTGCATCCGCTTCGAAAAGCTTCGGAAACAAAACTGGAAAAGTTGCAGCACGTTGCAATGATGTAAAAAATCCCGGCATCCCAGGAGTTAATATCCACGCCAAACAGATCAAAAAGCTGCGGCAGACCGAAAAAGCACAGATAAATCTGAACGAGTCCCGGCGTGCCGCGGAAAAAGGATACGAACACGCTGGCGATATAATAAAGAACATTCTTCTTTCCTGATCTGATGAGGCACAGGATCCATCCCAGAACAAAGGATACAGCCGTGGGCACAAGAAAATAAAAAAGTGTCACCGGCACATAACCCGCAAGTTCTGCCAGGCTTTCAGTAAATAGTTCGCTGCCTCTGAACATATCCTTCCGCTCTCCCTTTGCTCCCGGGCCCCGGGATTTTTACACCCGGGGCCCTGAGCTTATATCTGTATCTGATCAGGATTCCTGATCATTATTCTCTGACTGATTTTTCAGATTGAACCAGACCTTTTATCAGATCTTTCAGTCCGAAATAAGTCCGATCTCTTTAGCCTTTGCAAAGTTATCCTGACCAAACCACTTTTCGGTAACCTTGCCGAGTGATCCGTCTTTGGTCAGCGCATCAATAGCCTCGTTGAATGCGCTCTGCAGGTCTGTCTCGTCCTTGTTGATCAGGAATACCAGATCTCTGCCGTCAACGATATCCGTAACTTTGAGATCGTCGTAGCCGGCTTCCTTGATCACGGCATTCTCCTGCTCAGCAGATGCATAGCAAGCGTCATATGTGCCGTCCTCAACCTGCTGAATCTCATCGGCGATCGTTCCGCTTGAGGCCAGTGTCTCGAAGTTGATGCTGACATCCGGATGATTTTTGATCCAGTCCTTCAGTGCCGCCACACGACCGTCAGTTCCTACGATCGGTGCGATGCTCTTGCCGTCCAGATCTTCCATGTTCTCAATGCCCGAGTCTGCCTTGACGGCAAGATTCATGAAATAGTAATCATACGGATCCGATACATTGAAGGCCTCTTCTCTGGCATCAGTTCTGAAAAATGAATCCGCTGCGACGTCATACTTTCCGTTTGTTGTGCCTGCAAGAATTGTCTCATAATCCAGCACATTATAATGGAAGGTATAATCTTTGAGATAATCGTCGATCAGCTGCAGTGTCTCATACGTGGAACCTGCCGGCTGATCATTGTCGTCGGCGTAGGAGTACGGCTCATCGGTGGAGCTGAGACCGATCTCTACGACCTTTGCGTCGGGATTGTCGTCCGCAGCGGATGAAGCACTGACTGCTGCCTCAGACGAAACGGATGATGCGTCAGCTGAACCTGCAGCCGATGACGCAGATGATGAACTCCCGGAAGCAGAACCGCAGGCCGTAAGCCCAACCGTTATAACAACTGCTGTAAGTAATGCTGTAATTTCCTTCGTCTTTTTCATGATTTTCTCTCTCCTCCTGTTCCAGACTCCCCTTAAGTCCGGGCGTTTGTATTTCATACATTTCTTAGTTCATGGCTAGGATATCACGCAGGGCAGAACGGCGGAAATACAGATAATCTATCAGTAGTTATAAATATGATTTATAGCAAAGCTAGAAGATATTCAAGGAAATGATTTTAAACAGTCTGTATGGTGATCCGAATGACAAAAAAGAGCCCCGGGCAGCCCTTCAGGTACCTGACATATCGACCGTGATCGATACTCTGCCATGTACCGTGAGGGCTGACGCCGGCGGCTCAGTTCAGCATCTTATATCCATTGTCTGCTGTTCATTATGATGAAACCAAAAAAGAATTATCACGTATCTCAGTATGCTGCGATCTGCCCTTCATTCGCCGTGAACAGGCAGTATGCACCGTCATGGCAGCTCCGGATCAGGCTGATCATGTTGTCACGTGACAGGCTGACGCAGCCGGCGGTATTCCAGCTGTTTCTTCCCTTCACATGAATAAAAATAGCACTGCCTCCGCCCAGCTTCACCGGATTCGTGTTGAATCCCGTCGCTATGGCGTATTCATACTGGTAAATCGTGCTGAGATGCTCTCCGCGGATCGGAGACGCACTTTCCACCCAGGTGTTGTAACGTCCGTTCATCTCGGCGGACCAGTAAGAATTCGGCGTAATCTGGCGCCACGTCATACCGGAGCCCGGGTTTGCCGCACTGCCGAAGGCAAAAAGTGCCGGGAAAGATCCGATCGGTGTCCTGTAATCTCCCTCCGTATGTTCAACGCTGAGGCCATGGCTGCCGTAGCCGCAGTACCATTCGCCCTGTACCATATCCCAGTAACCAAAGGCATCTTTGTTCCACAGTGACAGCGAATGATCCACCACCAGAATGATCTGATCCGTCTTCTTTGCCGTCTCTGACTTCCGCAGCAGCTCCGCGATGCGCTGACTGCCCGGATGCGCCTGACTGTACAGCGTCTGATATACACTGCTGTCTGCCGGCACACCCTGTTTCCCCTGCTGTCCGTTCCTGAGGCCGACCATAACAAAGTACCGCAGCGTCTCTGCATCATCATGGCAGCTCTTCTGCACTTCCGGATATGCGCTGCGATAGAAGCTGTAATCATAAACGGGAGAAAAATCCATGCCCCGGTACACCGTCACGGGGTGCGTAATGGAGGGATCCGGATCCGTGATCCCGTACCACGCAATGCCTTCATATCTCCAGCTGTGCTCCTTCGTAAGCACATCATTTTCATGCGCATCAGCGGTAAAGTTGTGGCTGGATGCGGCATTACCCGCCGGATTGAACTCACGGTACATCGGTATGCTTTTCCCGTCATCCGAATAAAAAGCAATCCCCTCATCGTTCCATCCCTGCTTCAGCAGCTCCGATCTCTCATTACTGTCTTTCGTATAGAGATGCATGCCGTCTTTCGGGTTAAATACCCGGTAAACCGGTGTAGACGAAACAGCCGGTGCCGTCCAGCCGATGCCTTCATAGTCCCAGCCGTGCATCATCAGCACATCACGCTCATGATAATCCGCCGTATACAGATGCTCTCCGCTCTCCGAATTGTACATCCGGTACATATCCACAGAATCCGCTGCCAGTACGTTCCTGTATCCGAACAGAACAACAAGAACGGCAGCTGCCGCTGCCAGTAGCGTTGCAAACATAATATGCATCTGTCTTTCCTGCATCTGCCCTTCCCGCATCTGTCTTTCCTGCATCTGTCCTTCCTTCTCAGTCTTCATGCCTTCCTCTCCTCATCTGCCTGTACCTCCGCCGCATCGGCTGCATGATCAACCATCAGACGGCCGTCACAGGCCGTTTGCTTCACGGAATGTCAGTCTGTCATGAAAACTTCAGTAAATCAGTCTGTCATTCAAACCACAGAATGCATGATACCACACTCTGCGCCGGATAAAAACGGCACACTTATGAGCCACAGAACGGTACAAAATCCGGGGAAAAAATGATAAGATAAAACGATACAGGATCACTACAGAATGAGACCCGTACAGCAGATGAGGCGGCACAGCCGGACGTGTCAGAAGAAAGCAGGATGATTACCCCTTTTGTCTGGATATGCATTGCGGTGCTGTACAGCTATGCGGTAATGACCACGGTCATCAATCCCGCCAGTCAGGCAACCACAATGATGGTCTGCCTTGCTGTTATCCCGGTAATTTTTGCGCTTCGTCCGGCAGAGTCTGTCCCCCTGACGATAGCGATGGCAGTCTTCTTTGATCTGCTCACAATGCAGATCAAGCAGCCTGCCATATGGCATATAGATCTGTGGAATTCAACCGTTTTCTGCGTTGTCGGCATCGTCGCCGGCACAGAAATCACGCTCATCAAGTTCCGCAGCCTGTCCCTTGCGCGGAAAAACCGTTATCTCTTTGAGAGCGATCTGCTGACCGGCGTACGCAGCAGGAACAGCTATGAGGAAATCTGCGACGAATAACTGAAGCAGGCTGAAAAAAATGTCATCTGCATTTTTGCTGATGTGAACGGTCTCCATGAGAAAAACAATCAGGAGGGACATGCCGCCGGCGACCTCATGCTGCAGACGGTGGCCAGGGCCATGGCAGAGGCCTTCGGAAGAGAGAATACCTTCCGTTTTGGCGGAGACGAATTTGTCTCCATCGTTTTTGATGCACCTCTTGCGGAGACCGAAAAGAAGATGGCTTCAGTACAGAAGGAACTTGAAGACAGGGAATATTTTGTTTCCTGGGGCATGACGGAGAAGCCCGCCGGCAAAATCGACTCCGACCAGATGCTGATGGAGGCGGAAAAAGAGATGCGAGACGCAAAATCCCGCTTCTACTCCAACCCGGAACACTCACGTCGTGCACGGCTGTCGAAAAATACCTGAAGCCGCTCTGCCGGCCGGTCCACAGATTTTTCAGTCTTTTACAGCCACTCTTCTGCCCAGGCCGCGAGCTCGTTCTCGCTCACGCTGCCGGCAAATCGCTTACCGACTGCAACCTTTGCACCCTTTGCCAGAGCCTGCATATTCCTGCCGCAGTCACCGATGCCGCTTGAACCTGACGTCGCGAACGGCACAACCGTCTTCCCGCTGAAATCATACTGTTCCATAAAGGTATCGATGATGGAGGGTTCTCTGTACCACCATACCGGAAAGCCCACAAAAATGACATCATAATCTGCCATATTATCTTTCTTTTCAAGAATAGCCGGCCTTGAAGAACGGTCCTTCATTTCCACCGAGCTCCGGCTTCCGGCATCCTGCCAGTTCAGATCCGCCTCGGTATACGGCGTTTCCGGTCTGATTTCAAACAGATCCGCGCCCGTTCCGGCCGCCAGTTTCTTCGCCACGCCTGCCGTGACACCACTTGCTGAAAAATAAGCTACCAGTACCCTGCTCATGATTTTTCCTCCTTATAAAAGTGTATGATGTCTGCTCTGATCACAGTTTAGCATTTTTCCCCGGTCACGAACAGCAAAAACCTCGTACTTTTACAGGAATGGATAGATCCATACGATCAGCGGAATGGTTACAACCGACATCAGTGTGGAAAGAATGATTCCCTCTGAGCAGCATTTCTCTCCGACACCGCTCTCAATGGACATGACAAGCGGCATAGTCCCGGTAGGCAATGCCATCAGAATGGCAGCCGTCTCAAGAAATCCGTCTGAAAATGGCAGTTTTTTCATCATCCATATTTCCAGGACCGGAATCAGAATTAATTTCAATGCGCAGAACAGATAATTCCGTGGAACAGCAAACATTTTTACGACAGGCTCTTTACCGATATTAACGCCGATAATGATCAGCGATACTGGAACCGCCGCATCACCGAGATAGCCAATCGCTGTCGACAGAATTTCCGGAAGCGGGATCTGAAGAAAAAACAGGATTATGGCAAATGCGCTGCTTATCGTTCCCATATTGATGAAACGCCGGATGCTCTGCCACAGGCTTTTCTCTGTGTCCGAAGGCGGGGCAATCAGATGCGTACCATAGGTATATATCAGAACGTTATACTCAAAAATAAAAACAGCCACATAAATGATGTACTCACTGCCAAGAAGTGCGGAAACGACAGGAATTCCGATAAAACCCAGATTGGAAAACACAAACATCAGCTGATAAATTTGGCGCATATCCCTGTCAGAAGACATCAGCCGTGTCGCGCCTTCACCAATGATAATCGTCATGGCAAACATCAGGGCAGCGCCGGCCATGGAAAGCAGAACGGATTTTCTGTCACCGGCAGGATTGTTTAACAGTCCGGAAACAATAATGGCAGGATTAAACACGTTAAACATGATGTCAGACAGACATTTATTGTTGTCATCATCAATGATTCCGCGTCTGCGGCACGCCCAGCCCACCAGTATCAGCAGAAAAATGACAAGCATCTGTTTGAAAGCGATTCCAGCATCCATCCTCTCTCCAATCTGCCATCCGCTTATCCTGTGACGCGGCAAACCACCGTCAGATAAATCGCCAGCCTTGTTCAGCTGATGTCATCTGCCATCCTGGAAACAAACGCCTCCCTTATTCTACTGTGCAGATCCATCCCTCCGGTGCTTCGATTTCTCCAAGCTGAATACCGAGAAGCGTTTCCCTGAGTTTTGTCATCACCGGTCCCATGGTCTCCATGCCGGATTCGAAGGTAAAATCCTTTCCATGATCGTTTATCTTTCCGATCGGGCTGATAACCGCTGCCGTACCGCAGAGACCACATTCCACAAAATTATTATCTGTAACTTCTTTCCAGTAAACGGGACGCTCATCAACGGTCAGACCTAAATAATGCTCCGCTACATATACCAGCGACCTTCTCGTGATAGACGGAAGAATAGAATCAGATCTGGGCACTACCAGTTTCCCGTCTCTGTCCACAAAAAGAATGTTCGCTCCTCCGGTTTCCTCGATTTTTGTCCTGGTCGCCGGATCGAGATAAATGTTTTCGGCGAAACCGTTTCTGTGCGCAGTCGCTATGGCATGCATGCTCATGGCATAGTTGAGACCGGCTTTGATATCTCCGGTTCCGCGAGGCGCCGCACGGTCAAAATCAGAAATACATACATAGACGGGTTTTGCTCCTCCTTTAAAATACGGACCTACAGGCGTGCCGAAAACCCTGAACTGATACTGATCACAGGGTGCAACACCAATCTGAGGACTGCTTCCGAATACATAAGGACGGATATAAAGCGTGGCCCCGCTCCCGTATGGAGGCACCCACGCTTCATTTGCCTTTACGACCTGTTTTACGGCATCAACAAACCTGTCCTTCGGAAACGGGGGAATTTCCAGCCGTAGTGCAGAATTATACATTCTTTCAGCATTCAGATCCGGGCGGAAGCATACGATACGTCCGTCTTTTGTTTCATAAGCCTTCAGTCCTTCAAAAACAGATTGCGAATACTGAAGTACTCCGGCGCATTCATTGACTGTCACATTCGGATTATCGTTCAGATATCCTTCTCCCCATGCTCCATCTTTATAATCTGCCACATATCTTTTATCAATACTTCTGTACAGAAATCCAATATTTGCCCAATCCAGAGCCTTTTTCTCCATGTGTTATTCCTTCCCTTCCGGTTTCTTCATTTGAAGCAGGCTTTCCATTCTTTTTATCTGAAGATAAAGCAGATCGTTCACCGGAGTGGCCACGCCGTCTTTTTCTCCAAGTGCTCTGATGGTTCCGGAAAATAAATCCACTTCCGTCATACGACCCGCTTCCATATCCTGACGCATTGATGGTTTTCCTTTCGGATTCAGCCTGTCAACCAGATCTACCCAGTAGATATACGCATCGTCTGACATCGAGACCCCTTCTGCACAGGCCACACGGATGACTTCCTTCATTGCTGCAATCATAACGTCCCTGGGTGCACCCTTTTTCTGTACACCTCCAAAATCCGTCTCGTACACCGTAACCGCCTGATTTACTCCTGTATTCAGCAGAAGTTTTCCCCACAGTCTTTTCAGCATATCGTTATGGACTTCATGCGGAAGCGCCGCTTCACTGAATACGTCATCGACTGCTTTTACATCGTCGGTTTCTGTTCCATCCGCTGTTCCTGTCCACAGCGTCCCCATATTTCTGTAGTACATATGGTTCCCTGTTTTCAGCGCATCCATGCCCTGCGCGGTACAGTAAAGAACATGTTCAGGCCCGAATTCTTCAATGAGAATCCTTTCACTGGATATGCCGTTGAGCAGCGAAATCATCACCGTATCCTCTTTTACCAGAGGTCTCACTTCTTCAACCGCCGCCGCGAATCCTCCGAATTTCACAGCAAATATGAGCAGATCCGGTTTACACGTACAGTTCTCTGTTTCAGTAAAATTCAGATCATATTCCTTATCGTTCACATAGACCTTTTCTTTTCTGTAACGTGCAATACGATCATGATCAGCCAGTATGAAAACTCTGTCTTTCCCCAGTTTCTCTGTCAGGTATGCACCATACATAGAACCGAGCGCACCGAAACCGATAATACCTATCGTCTGTATCCGCCCCATAGGTTTCTCCTCAGCGTTTTATCAGCGTATTCTCTATAATGCCGCGGATCATCATCACACATTCTTCGTAGGAAAAACGGCCCGTATCCAGTATCAGATCATAATTTCTTGCATCTAACCACTTATTTCCCGTGTGATATTCATAGTAGGCCTCTCTGTACGCGTTTTTATGCGCAATCTCTTCTTCTGCTTCCTCTCTTGAAGATCCGATCACCTCCATCTCATGGCGCAGACAGTTCTCATGGGAAGCATAGATGAACACGCGCAGAACACGCGGAAAATCTTTGAGGATAAAATCAGCCGCACGTCCGACAACGACGTAAGACTCCTGTTTTGCAAGTTCCTTTAACACCTTTGCCTGATAGTTGAAAAGATTGTCGTTCGATGTAAAATCTGAACTTTCCGGTGGTATCAGCTCTCCTCTGTAAACTTTTTTATATGCACGGAACAGCGGTTTTTTCTGCAGTGTTGAATCCGCTTTTTCAAAAAGTTCATAACTGATTCCGCTGTCTTCTGACGCGAGTTTCAGAAGCTCCTTGTCATACCACTCAATACCGTAATGTTCGGCGAGCATTTTGCCGATTGTCGTCCCGCCGCTGCCGCAGGTTCTGGTTATTGCGATCACAAAATTATTCATGTTGCGGACTCCCTTCTTCCTCTGACCGGAGCTGTCCGGTTGGGAATAGACACAGCATATGCAATCTGTGTATTTGTTTTCCCGTATTTCTGTAATTCCTCAATAAACGAATTCAGCTCTTCTGTCGAATCAAAAAGAACGATAAGAAGCGTATTATATTCACCGGTTATACGATCGCATTCAATGACATTGATCTTTGCATTAACAACTTCGTAAAATTCCTCTTTCATCCCGGATGGTAGCGCAATGGATATAAAAGCCTTGATCTGATAATTAAAGAAAAACGGGTCCACCTGTGCGTGAACGCCCTGGATGATTTTCTTCTTTTTCAGTCTTGTAATGCGCTCTGAGACAGTTGGTGATGACAGATTAACCTTTGATGCAATGTCCTTGACCGTAGCCCGTCCATCTTCCAGAAGAATATTAATGATTTTGATGTCCAGATCATCCATGGCATACCTCCGGTCATCTGCCTGAGCTGCGTCAGGAAAGTTTTTCCGTTATCAGTTTTCCCAGTCTCTGCATGCCAGTCTCAATTTTATCCGGTGTCACCCCTGTAAAACTCATTCGCATGCAGTTCCTGCCTTTTCCATTTCCCTCAACATAGAAACCTTCGCCGGCCACATAGGCAACTTTGTGCGCCTCCGCCTCGGGAAGAAGTGCCGTCGTATCAATCTCCGGAGGACAGGTGACCCAGGTAAACATGCCTCCGTCAGGGAAGGTATGTTTTACAGAGGCGGGAAAATATTTATCGAAACATGCCATCATCGTATCTCTTCTCTCTCTGTACAGATCGCAGATCATCCTGTGATGAGCAGGATAATAACCACGCTTGAAAAATTCAGCACATATGACCTGACTCAGCGTACTGGTGACAGAAACCGTCGCCGTCTGAATCTGGTAAAACAGAGAAATCAGTTCCTTCGTCGCCACGACATAACCAAGCCGTGAACCCGGCGAAAAAATCTTGGAAAAACTGTTTGCCATCACGGTATTTCCCGTTTTATCAAAAGTTTTAATCGGGGGCAGATCCTCTCCCGAATAGCGGATATCCCGGTAAGGATCATCCTCAAGGACTATCACATCGTACCGGCTTCCCAGCTCCGCAATGGCCTGTCTCCGTTCTGTCGTTGTGGTTACACCGGTCGGGTTATTAAACGTGGGAACAACATAAATGACTTTCGGATGATACGCTTTGATTTTCTTCTCCAGATCCCCGGGAACCATGCCGCATTCATCCGTCTCTACGGCGACACATTTGGCCTGAAACATCTGGAAAATCTCAACACAATGTACAAAGGTAGGACTCTCGACCAGAATCACATCACCCGGATCAATAAAAATCTGACAGATAAGGTTCATAGTCTCTATGCCGCCGGTAGTGATCAGCACCTGATCCGGATCTGCTATGACCCCCTTGGGTTTCAGGAGATAATCCACAACGACCTGCCTCAGGTCTTCCAGTCCCAGCGGATCGCCGTACTGAAGTGCCGTAACGCCACGGCTGTCAACCCTCATGACTTCATCCGTGATCTGTCTCACGATATCTACAGGAAGTGCTTCCCTGGCCGGGGCACCTCCCCCGAAGGAAATCGTTTCCGGATCAGTCATGGCGTTAAAAAGATTTCGGATGATTTTTCCGGTCTTTTCCATTGTTTTTATTCTTTCCGCGTATTTAACCATTACTTATTCGCCTCCATCATGGCCATGTCACACCGCACGACGGACGCTCCCGCGTTCACCTCGTCCAGTGACTGTATCAGATAATATAAAAACTGGTTTACCGGTGTCGGAATGCCCAGTTCGTTTCCTTTTCTTATGACATATCCGCAGAGCATGTCATTTTCCGTCGGCCTGCCGGACAGAAAATCCTGCAGCATGGAGCATTTATTTCCACCCGGATAGTTCTTATACACATCCATCAGTCCATCCACGTCCGCCTGACTGATCCTGATACCCATGGCCTGTCCTACTTTCAGAGCCTCTTCCATGACCATGCGCCGGGCCAGATTGGCGGGCTTCAGGACCTGAAAATAGCTCTGTGTTCCGCGAAGGACGGTATTAACGCAGTTTCCGCCGACATTGATCAGAAATTTCCACCAGGTCTCATGCTGCATATCTTCCGGTATGCCGTAGTCGATACCGGCTCTGGTAAAAAGATCTGCGACCGCCTGCAGGCGGTCACTGTACGGCTTTCTGTTGATTTCCTCTCCGATCAGGATTCCATTGGGATGCGGTGACACATGGAATTCTCCATGGCCGAGATTCTCGGTGGACATGTTGCAGATACCATACAGGCATCTGTCTGCGCCATATTCCTTTCCGATGATTTCACGGCTGTCTACACCGTTCATCAGCGAGAGAATTACGGTATCTCTGCCCACATGTTTCCGAATATCCTTTATCGCCTGGGGGAGCGCCGTATATTTCACTGTGACAATCAGCAGATCTGCCGGATCAACATCTTCATCAGGATCTGTCACATAGACCTCCTGATGTATACCGTTAACCGTAATCCCGTTTTTTTCGAGTCTCTCCTTCCGGCTGCCTCCGGCTATCACCCGAAAGTTTTTCTCCGGAAGAGCGCGGATCAGCTGCGGCGCAACGCAGCAGCCGACCGCGCCGAGACCAATCATTGAAACATTCTTGATCTCTGTCATCTGTATCCTTCTCCATCCGTATTTATTCCGGCTGAATCGTGGTCACATGCTCCACACCGCCATCCTTGAATTCCTGAATGACAACCTGCTTATTCGGTACGTGACTGTCACCTTCGAAGGAAATCGCACCGGTAAGTCCTTTGAAATCCTTTACCTGACCGATGGCTTCCTTGACGGAATCCTTAGTTATGTCTCCGTCAATGCTCTCCAGTACATCCTTTACGAAATAGACAGTATCATAACCGAGGCTGGCAAAGGCGTTCTCCGGATCCGAACCATACAGATCGTTATATTTCTTTACAAAATCTGTATAGCTGGAATCCGTGGAGGTCACATCAATATGTGTGGTGTAATACACGTTATTGGCATCCTTGCCGGCTACTTCAGCGATTGAAATGGCATCGAAGCCGTCACCGGAAAGAATCGGCATGGAAAGTCCGGCAGAACGGAACTGCGAAAGCATCGTCGGAGCCTGATCAGAAAAACTTGCAAAGTATAAAATATCAGGTTCTGCGTCGAGAGCCTGAACCTTGGCTATCTCGGCTGAATAATCCGTATATCCGTTCTCATCATAGGAATCTTCCAGTACAACGGATCCGCCCAGTTCTGTAAAGTGCTCCTTAAAATACTTACTCAGCGCCTCCGTATATTCCGAAGTGGTATCCTCAATGACATAGGCTGTCCTGGCACCAAGGTCGTTGTATGCATATTCAGCCATTGCATATGCCTGCACCTTGTCGCTGTAACAGGTCATGTAAAAGCAGTCGCCCACACGATCCGGCAGATCCGGAAGTGTTGCACCATAGGTGATGAACGGTACCCCGGCAGCCTGTGCTACAGAGCCTGCTGTCATGGCAAGTGTTGACTCGCATTCACCGATAATAACCGGGGCTCCGTCATCGATCAGTTTGGTTGTCGCGGTAGAATTCTGAGAGGCATCCGACTGTGCATTGATCAGTTCCAGGTTAATTTTCTTTCCCTTAACGCCTCCGGCATCATTGATTTCGTCGACAGCCATCTGCATCGCATTTGCAGCCGGAACCTCATATGCTGCCATCTGACCGGTTGTATTCACCACACAACCTACGGTGATGCTGTCACCGGAAGCTGCTGCATCCGTCGAAGTAGTGCTGACAGCATCCAAAGAACCCGCAGATGCAGAACTCCCTGCTGCAGAGCTTGCAGAAGCAGAACTATCGGCTGCAGAACTTCCTGAACCTGTACTTCCCCCGCATCCGGTGAAAAGAGCCGTTGTCATACCAGCGCATAAAACCAGAGCCATAAGCTTTCTCTTCATCATAATTTCTCCTCCTTTTTTTCGGTGGTGTGTAATACTTCTGCCTTGCTTTTATTTTTTGTAAACACTGTTTTCACAATGTCTGCAAACTCCTGCCATGTCTCACGGTGAAAAAGATCCCTGTATGTCTTTGCAGAAAACATCGTATCCGTGATGAATTCACTCGTGCCGGAGACTCCACGAGGCCGGAACATGATGACCAGAATAAAAATGATACTCATAATGATATTGGATAAGCCATAAAGTGCAGGTACTTCAACGGGTCCGATTGAAAATCCTGATTCCAGATTGGAGAGCAGCTGCGGCAGAAAGGTAAGTATGGCCGCCCCGTAAAACGATCCGCTTAAGGTATACATGCCGCCGAGAACTGACATTTCCACGATCTGGAAAGTTTCATTCAGGTAAAAATACGACGGGGAAATCGTTCCCTGAAGCATGGCCCACAGTCCTCCGCCGACGGCACCGAAAAAAGCGCCGATGGAAAATGACAGAATCTTGATCGCAGCGGCATGAATACCGAGAGATGATGCAGCCGCCTCATCATCCCGGATTGCCAGCATGCTTCTGCCGAAACTGGAATGGACTACCTTGTAAAGAATGAACAGGGATAAGATCAGGACCACCAGTACGCCCAGCAGATTCAGTTTGTTGGGAATACCGCTCAGACCTCTTGATCCGTTGGTAATGGAATCATTGTTTTCCACAATGCCTTTAATGATAAAAATCAGACCAAGCGTCATGACGGACAGGTAATCTCCCTTGGCTTTCAGCACCAGAGATCCTACAAGAGCCGCAACGCCAAGAGCTACAACGCCGGCAATCAGAAGCGCCACCCAGAAAGGTGCATGCACATTAGCGAGCCAGCCGGGTATGCCTTCAATACGGGCTGTCTTATCCGCAGAACTCATGATAAGCAGCGTTGTAAAATATGCGCCGATGGCCATAAATCCCGAATGGCCCATAGAAAAAATACCGGTGAATCCATTCGTCAGATTCAGGCTTGCACAAAGAAGAACATTAATCAGAAACAGTGTGATCATCTTCTGCCAGTATGCAGACATGCTGAACTGACAGATGATGAAAAATGCAAGCGGAATAGCAATCACAATCAGAAAGCGGAAACCACTGTTCTGGGTTATCTTTTTATTTTTCATACACTCAGCTCCTCTTCTCCGTGCTGACACCGAGAATTCCATTCGGTTTGATCAGAAGCACGACAATCAAT
Source organism: uncultured Eubacteriales bacterium (assembly GCA_900319355.1). Classification (GTDB taxonomy): domain Bacteria; phylum Bacillota; class Clostridia; order Lachnospirales; family Lachnospiraceae; genus Bilifractor. Next base: position 72,375 of record ONOC01000001.1, read on the forward strand.
ACAAGAAATACAAAAGCTGTACGGTAATTCGTAACTTCCGTCGGGAGATAGCCTGCAAAGAACATCTCCAGAATACCGAGAATCAGTCCGCCGATGGCGGCACCGCCGAAGCTTCCTATTCCTCCTATGACTGCCGCTACAAAAGCCTTGACGCCTATCATGAATCCCATATCAGGACTGAAGGATATATATTCGCCGGAATACATGATACCTGCAATACCTGCAAGCACGCCTCCGAGAACAAAAGCAAATACAATCGCATGGTTGATATTGACTCCCATCAGTTCAGCTGCAGTCATGTTGTCAGAGCAGGCCCGCATGGCAATACCCAGCTTTGTTTTCTTTACCAGAAAGCTGACGACCACAAGCGTCACAATAGTAACAGCGAAAATCAGTATATCCAGAACCTGCAGCTGAACCGAACCGATCTGAATCCTCTGTGTCACTGCATCTGGAAGCTTAAAGGCCTTGATCTGCGGAGAAAAAATCAACGTTACAATATTCTGCAGGAGCACTGATACGGCAAGCGATGTCATGAGCGTTGTCTCCACATTGGCTTTACGAAGAGGACGGTAGGCGAACCTTTCCATAAGAAGTGATGTGATCAGTGTAATAATGATGCCGATGACTATTGCCAGCCCGACAGGCACGCCCGCCGCCATCAGCGCCCATGCTGAATAAGTTGCAATCATCAGAAGATCTCCATGCGCAAAATTGATCAGCCTCAGAATGCCGTAAACAAATGAATAGCCTATGGCAATCAGGGCGTAGATGCTTCCCATTTTTAATCCATTGATTAACTGAACCAGAAAGAAGGTCATCTCATTCACCTCCGAGGTATGCTTTTCTTACCTGTTCGTCTCCTATCAGGTCACTGCTTTTTCCGCTCATTACCACCCGGCCGTTTTCCAGAATATAAGTCCTGTCCGAAATTCTCAGTGCTTCATTTGCGTTCTGCTCCACGAGAAGAATCGTAATGCCGGCCTCTTTTAATTTCTGGATGACGTTGAAAACTTCCTGCACTACAATAGGTGCAAGTCCCAGCGAAGGTTCATCCAGAAGGAGCATTTTGGGTCCGGCCATGATCGCCCGGCCAATGGCAAGCATCTGCTGCTCGCCGCCCGAAAGTGTTCCGGCACTCTGGTGTATCCTCTCCTTCAGGATCGGAAAAAGCCTGAATACCTGCTCTCTTCGTTCCTGCAGCGCATCGTGATCTGTTACGTTGAACCCGCCAAGGATCAGATTCTCTTCAATCGTCATCTTGTCAAATATCTGTCTGCCCTCCGGGACGTGGATCAGCCCCATCTGTACAATCTGATGACTTTTCTTGTTGACGATATTCTTTCCATTGAAATTAATCGTTCCTGTCTTCGGCTTTATGATTCCCGACAGTGTCATCAGTGTTGTACTTTTTCCGGCACCGTTAGCACCGATGAGGGATACGGTCTCGCCATCCTCGACATGAAAGGATATTCCCTGGAGTGCAACGATATTTCCATAATTCACTACAAGATCTTCAACTCTAAGCATCTTTGCGCTCACCTCCCAGATAAGCCTCGATCACTGCCTGATCATGACTGATTTCATCCGGTGTTCCACTGGCAATGATTTTTCCGGATGCCATGGCGTAAATATATTCACACAGTCCCATGACAACCTTCATGTCGTGCTCAACGAGGATAATGGTAATATTCGTTTCAGCATGAATCCTTTTAATATCCTCTACCAGCTGCAGGCTCTCATTCGGATTCATGCCGGCAGCAGGTTCATCCAGCAGCAGGATTTTGGGATCAGTAGCAAGACATCTGGCAATTTCAAGCATCTTCTGATGTCCATACGCCAGATTATCTGCACGCTGGTTTGCATATCTGGTGATTCCCACCATGTCCAGATACTTTTTCGCATTTTCGCGCATGGCATTTTCCTGATTTCTGAATTTACCAGTTGAAAAAAGCATGTCGAAAAACCCGTATCTGTGATGCATCTGCTCTGCAATTTTGATATTTTCTTCCACAGTCATCTGTTTAAACACCCGAAGGTTCTGGAAGGTACGGGCAAGCCCGCAGCCTGCAATTTTGTAAGCCGGCAGTTTATCCAGCCTCACATCTCCGAGAAGGATTTCTCCCTTCGTTGGCTTAATACTGCCTGTGATCATATTGATGACTGTACTTTTTCCTGCTCCGTTCGTTCCGATCAGTCCATAAATCTTCCCATGTTCAAATGTACCGTTGAAATCGTCAACAGCCCGAACACCCTTGAACTGCATTGAAACATTTCTGAGAACAAGATCCTCTGACGTCGCCATAATCCCGGTCCTTTCTGAATTTTGCCGAATAAATATAAAAAAAGATGTCTATGACATATGTCATAAACACCTTTGTTTATTCGGAAATTCAATTTGTTCTCCGATAACTGTTTTTCTTTGCCCGGATAATATCGAACAAATTTCATATCCATGTTTTGTGCAATTTGTCTTTGTTGATGATAGGCACGATTATAGAATGGTCTGAACAATCTGTCAATTCGTTATTTTATTCTGATTTTTTAATATGATTCGGAGATTAACGTGGTTTTCTTTATTTTATTTTGTTATTGTCTCACTTTGTTGACACAAACGGATATGAAGTCTAGAATCCGTGAAAAGCGATGGTGCCTGCACGGTATCATCGCTTTTTTCGGATTTTGTTACGAATAAAAATACGAATAAACAGGAGGTATGAAACATGAAATTATGGGACCTGGTAAATGAATTAAAGAGCGACAGGTATGAATGGGTTGAACTTTCTCATCCGGTAAGTCCTGAAACTCCACACTGGATCGGTTTCGATCCATTTCAGAATCTCGGGCTGGCTCTGGATTACCATGAAGAAGGTTATGACGTGATTTCATACTATTATAAAATCGTCACCCAGTACGGAACACACGTTGACGCGCCATGCCACTTCATTCCCGGAGCTGCATCCCTTGATCAAATCCCCACAAAATCGACCATGTTTCCGCTGTGCGTGATCAATGCCGCTGATAAGGTAAAAGCAAACAATGATTATGCACTCACCATTGATGACGTACTTGAATATGAATCCAGATATGGCACTATTCCGGAGGGTGCTTTCGTCGCCATGCGCTCAGACTGGTCCAAACGCTCCGATTTTGAAAACAATGATGCAGACGGAAACCCTCATTATCCGGGATGGAAACTGGAAACGCTCAAATTCCTCGTAGAGGAGAGAAATGTCGGCGCGATTGGGCACGAACCAACGGATACTGACGCCCCCGCGGCCGGACTTGGCTGGATTGGTGAACGCTATATTCTGTCCACCGGACGTTTCCAGGTCGAGGTGATGAAAAATCTGGATCTTGTTCCGGAATCCGGTGCCATGATAATGGTTACTACGCCGAGAGTCGTCGGCGCCACCGGATTCACAGCGCGGTGCATCGCAATCTATGAAAAATAAGTCTGTGAGGAAGCTATGCAGCATCAGGCTATGCGATCAGGTTTTACCTTCTGCGGCATTATTCATGCAGAAGAAGACCCGGACCCGCGCCTGGCCTATGAAAAATTCGAGAAAAAGCCCCTCCGGCGGTCATAAAAGTACCGTCGGAAGGGCTTACTGTCTTACGTCAGACCGCATATCCCGCGTGTCGATCTACAACGCTCCGGAATTCTCCGTCCCCGTGCCATGCACGATCATTGACTTCGGCGATCTCTGCGATCCTCCCCAGTGTAATTTCTTCGTTGCTTATTCTCTCCTGAGATATGCATCCATCCATTACAGGTATGAATATTCCCATGTCGGAGTCAGCCGGATTCCTTTATCGCACGCATACATTCTGAGCAGGCTCACGGCATCTCCTGCCGCCCCGCTGTAGAGTCCTGTATAGGCCTGTACATCGCGCGGATCTGTCCTGTCCCAGTAGCCGAAGAACGTTCTTCCGCCATCCGTTTCCGAGGAATCTGCGATGGTTCTCGCCGCGCTTCTCCGCGCATATTCATAATATTTCTGCTCACCGGTTATTTCATACAGCCGCACAAAATGCTCGATCATGCCCGGCACGCCACAGCACATGCAGTAGCTGTTCCAGAGTCCCCACGAGTTATACTCAGGTGCACCGGAATTGATCAGTCCCCGCGTGAGTGTCAGTACAAAGTCGAAATACGCGGATTTTTTCGTCAGCTCATAAAGCTTCAGATACAGCAGGGAAATGCCCACCGGACCATGGCAGAATCCCAGGTAGTGCTTTCCCTGATATGCCTCACTGTGCTCGCCGCCGTAAATGTACGGCGTTAACCTGCTGTCACCGACGTCATCCGCAATATGGTACAGAAACTGCGCGACATTTTCGGCCGCTTCCAGCTCCCACTTCTGGCGATCCGCTTCATACAGGACAGCGAACAGATAGCCGATGCCCGCGGTGCCGTGCGAAAATCCCGGATAAATACTCCCTTTCGGCATCCCGACGCGGTCGAGCACATTGGCATAATAAAACTCGCCGCCCTGCCCGTCTTCCTGACGCTTTGAATAAATATATCCTGCAAATGCTCTGGCGTCCGCCAGATAAGCCTCATTCCCCGTCAGCCGGTACAGCGAGATGAAATACAGGACAAAACCGCCGTCGCTGAATTCATCCAGATCGCCTGTCAGCGTATAACCGTCCGCCGTCTTTCTGCTGACTGACAGAATGTCTTCCCCTGCTTTTTCTGCAAAAGAAAGATATCGCCTGTCCGGGCGGAACTTATACAGCTCCATGGCCAGAATGCCTGCGCCGGACGGTCCGCTGTAAACCCCGGTGTGCCAGCCGGCCACCTTCAGGTCACTGTTCAGTGCCGTCGCCAGCTTCTCCTCGTAGAAGTCTTTTCCCCTGACATTCGCCATGAGTTCATCCATGACCTCGACAGCCTCACGAAGGTATTTCTCCTCCTGTGTGACTTCATAGAGCCGCAGAAGTAAAAATCCGGTACCGGCCGAACCTGAGTACATCCCGTAGATTCCGTGAACCGGCTTTGATGAGTAGTCTGACGGTCCGCCCGGATTTACCCTGTAATATTTTCCGGCGTTTCCTCTGACTGAATTTTTCTCGATCCAGTCGTAAATTTCCAGGCTTGCCGCAAGGTAATCCTCTGTATTCACATTCTCCGCTCCGCTGCGGATTCGAAGATATTTACTCATGAGGCAGTCTTCCTTTCTTTCGGGGTGCTCTTACTTATACAGCTTCAGTGACATATATTTTGTACCGTCATCAGGTGCGATAACGACAATATTTTTTCCGCGGTTTTCCGGCCGTGCGGCAACCTGACGGGCCGCGGTGAAAGCGCCTGCAGCGGAAGATCCCAGAAACAGGCCGTCGGTTCTCAGGAGTTCCTTTGCGGTTTTCCCGGCTTCCACTGATGATACATCGATGATTTCGTTAAAATAATCATCTGAATGCAGCATGAAAGGCGTTGTGAAACGCTCCGGAACATTATGGAACGGTGCCACGCCGTCGATCGCATCCTGAATATGGATGGCTGCTCTTCTGGTGAAATTCCACGGAGAAAGAGCGCATGCCGGAACGCCCGAAGACGGGCGCAACCCGGCCGCTGCCATTGCCGCTCTGGCACTGTACACACAGCAGCTGCCAGCGGCTCAGGGCATACATCTCTGTACGATCGTTCATATGCATGAAGGAAATCTGGATTTCGGCATTTCTCCGGGCGACGGCGAGATTGCCTTTACTCTGCGGACAGAATCAGACAGTGAGCTTGACGACATGGAAAAAAATCTCCGCCGGCATGCAGAGCAGCTGGCGGAGCAGTATGGATTACATGTTGATTTTTCGATATATGATCCGTTCCCGGCAACGATCAATGATCCGCAGTGTGCGGAAAAGGTACGGCACGCGGCAGCAAAGCTCGGCCTTACGCTGGCTCCCATGGATCAGCCGTGGCGGCCATCCGAGGACTTCGGGTGGTATACAAAGGTGCGCCCGGGCGCCATGTTTTATGTAGGAAACGGCGTTAACTGGCCGATGCCGCATCAGCCGGGATATGATTTCAATGATCATATCCTGCAGACAGCGGCGTCAGTCTTTCTGAAGCTGGCGGAGACCGGCTGATCAGCTTTTATACTGTTACAGACCCAGTTCATCATAGAAGGACGTGAGGAGCTCCGCAGACCGGTGGAGCTCCTTTTCCTCCTCCGGATCCAGATGGATCTCCACGATCTCTCTCGAGCCTGTCCGGTCGATAATGGTGGGCATGGAAAGCCATGCATTGTCAATGCCGTACTGTCCTGAAAGTCTGACCGTAACGGGATAAATATGATTTTCATTGAAGAGAATGGACTTGCAGATGGCCGCGGTAGAAGCGGCAATGCCGTAGCAGGTATTGCCCTTCCGGTTGAAGATATCCCAGCCGGCTTTAATGGTCTGCTTCTGCAGATCCTCCGGAGTCACATTCCGTGTCCGGTCCGGATTATCCCGCATGACATTTTCCACAGACTTTCCGCCAATGACAGCAGAGTGCCAGGAAACAAATTCGCTGTCACCATGCTCACCGCATACATAGGCAGAGACACTCTTGGAATCCAGGCCATACATTCTGGCCAGTTCGCAGCAGAGCCGCGCGGAGTCCAGATTGGTGCCGGAACCGATCACCTGATTTTTCGGAAGACCGGAAAGCCTGTAGACCAGATAAGTCATGATATCGACCGGATTGGAGATCACAAGGAAGATTCCCTTAAATCCGTTTTCCATCACCGAACCAACGATACTCTTTATGATTCTGATACTCGGCGCAAGCATGTCGAGACGATTGGTTGAATCCTTCGGCATCGGGGCAGAGGCCGTGATAATGACGATATCGGCATCCCTGCAGTCGCTGTAATCTCCGGGGTGAACGTTAATGTTGCGGTTCATAAAATAAACCGAATGAGCCATATCCAGTGCCTCAGCATAGGCCTTGTCTTTGTTCACATCAATCAGTACCACTTCTTCGGCGAGTCCCTGACTGATCATCGTATAAGCTGTTGTACTTCCGACATTTCCGCAGCCGACAATGACAACTTTCGAATCTTTAAAACTCATCTTCCTTACCTCCTCATCACCGCCCCGGCGGGGCTTCTTCTGCTTCCATATGCTGCCGTTTCATTGAACAGACTCCGAAAGCACTACGCCTTCGGAGTCTGTCTTTATCTTTTTATATTCGGTTTTTTTATATTCGGTTTTCAGACTGTCAGGTATGCCCCTGATCAGATCTTCTTTCTGTCATTTGATTCCGTCTTTCCACTCCTGGAAAATACGGTCCGTCTCAGCAGAGGGGCCGGATATCACTGCCGCACTGAAAAACGGGCAGGAATTATTCTCTTTCACACTGTCAACCGCCGCGGTGCATGCAGATACACTGCCGCTCACAACAATCGTATCGTGCCCGCCGTTTCTCGTATAGTCCGTCACGAACTGAACATCTGCTGCCTTGCACATCTGGTCCAGTACGCGCACGCCGTTTGCCCTGCCGAGCACTTCTATCAATCCATACGCTTCTGCCATATCTTTATCCTGCTTTCCTCATCAGGTATTTATTTATTTATGGTTGCCCTGACTGCGAGATCCGTTCCCTTCGTCGGCGCGGGTATCAGATTCTTTGCGAGTAGCCTGCCACCGTATTCCTCTCCGGCTCTTACCGCCGCATCCAGCGCTTCCCGAAGATCAGAGAGATTTCCTCTGAGTTTCAGGCACACCCCTGCTTTGAGACGGTTTCTTTCCACGGTCTCAACGCTGACATCTGCGGTCTTCGTTGCCGCATCCATAGCCATTAATGTAGGAACCATCAGGTCGAATTCTATTGTCGCTACGGCCAGGCCGCTGTATTTATAGCTCACGTTACCACCCCATTCTTCTCAGTAAGCATCTATATCATACAAGATGCCACAGTACTGTAATGATAATATAAAAGAAATGACCGGAATGCAATCGGAAACTGAAAAGAGTCTCAGGAAGCCTGGCCTGCAGGATGCATTTTCCTTCCGGTAAAAATCAGGCTGATCCATAAGACCACACTTGTGATGCCCCATGAAAAAGGATAGACGAGATACAGGACTTCCAGCGTATGAAAATACCGGAAAACCGTGAGAATCCATAAAACCCTGAAACCGCAGGAACAGATTGTCGTCTCAACGGCAGGAAGCATGGAATTTCCAAATCCGCCGCAATCAGAGCCGGTGTACCGAAAATTGTCATGACCTCCAGCGAAGCCGCAAACTATCCGGATAAGAAAGATCCGAATCCGGCTGTAAATGAAGACTTCTGGACTGATATGAATAATAAGTGGATCACGAATTATCAGCGGTCAAAAATCATTGCTGAGCGCACAGCCTGGGAAATGATTGGAAAACAGAGCCATACAAAGCTCTCAACGATTCTTCCGGGCGCCATCCTCGGTCCGAGTATGGCCGGAAAGCGGAGCAGCACCGATCAGATTTTTGAAATGCTGCTGAAGGGAACTCCGAGCCCGAATGTCATCTACCCGGTTGGCGATGTGCGGGATCTGGCCGATCTGCATATTCTTGCCATGGAGAATGACGCTGCTGACGGACAGCGGTTCATTGCAGAATCCGAAGAAATGACCATGCCTGAGATGGCAAAAATCCTGAAGGAGGCTTATCCGGACAGAAAAATCAGCACAACCGTTATTCCTGACTTTGTGATTTCCATCATGGCAAAATTCCAGGTACTGATGAAAGTATTAAATACGATGATCGGGCTTAAATATCACAGAGATAATACCAAAGCCAGAAAGCTGCTCGGCTGGAATCCCCGCCCGGCAAAGGAGACCGTACTGGATACGGCAGCCTGTCTGATTGAAAATAAAATTGTATAACAAGAAACGGCTTCCGCCTGCAGACGTAAGCCGTTTCTTTTCTCATCTCTCTCTCAGATCCCTCTGATTAATTTTTCTCAGCGCTTCCGGATGCGCTTCCGGATACTTCAGAACTCCCGGATGCTTCACTGTTTTTTTCCGACGGTGTGGTTTCAAAAACAATGGTATATCCATTATCCTCAGTGTATCCTGCCTCTATGAACTTATCTTTGATCAGTGTCTCGGCATTTTCCGTGGCCTTCGTCAGAATGCCTGTCTTCTCTGCATCCGTCTTCGCCTGCGCCTTCAGCTCCTTAAAGCTGAGATTCACATCCTCTGATTTAATCGGATTGAACACACTGCTCTCCTCATCATAAACAGCATAGGAATCATTATCGATTTCCGCATCAAGAATACGCATCTCCGGAAGCTTAACCTTCACCACGTTATTATTCTCATCCCACGTTATTTCAGAGAAATCGCATCCTGCTTTGACCATCACGCCGCAGGTATAGATACTTTTGCTGGATGTAAAAGGAATATCCACATTAAAGATCTGCTTTGCCGGCTTCTCAGACGTACCTATTTCATTGCAGTAGACTTCCTGTGTAGCCAGTTCTCCAATATCAGCGAAACTGACGCTCTTCGTCTTCGCAGTCACTTCTGTATCTGGTTCGTTCGTATTCTTTTTGTTCAGATCCATGCGGCCGACAATAAAGCCAATCACAAGAACAATGGCAACGACTGAAATGATCCGGTAAATTCTCACCAGCGTCTTCTTTACTTTTCCCGGTCTCTTTGTTTCCGGCACCTGATTAAAATCCTGATTCTGATTCATGTTCTGGTCCTGATTCATATTCTGATTCATATTCTGGTTCTGATTCTGGTTCTGATTCATGTTCGTCCTCCCGGGATAGATCCCTCCACACTTTTACTGTTTTCGGCGATGACCGGTTTCCTGTTTTCAGCTTAATGCTTTTCCTATCAGATCTATCGTCCCGCAGATCAGGATCACCGGCAGCACCGCTATGATCAGTCCCAGGGATAACAGAATTCCCAGTGTTACCGGCCACATCAGAATCCCGAGAATGAGCAGGATGATTTTCAGCAGTCCCCAGCTCATCCTGAAAATCACACCGACAAATTTCACGAACAGCCATATGGCCGCAATCAGAAAAATGATACTTATAATCATAGAATAGCTTCCCCCTTCATATATTCACATGTTTCATCTGACATGCTTCATCTGACCGGACATTTTCTGTTGTGCGATCGCTGAGATCGCGGGCTTCAGCCGCTGGTTCTTTCATCACGAACCTGAGCCGGAGCCCTGCTGCATATTCCGGCTGTTTCTTCATCGCTTCCGCCAGTCTGATCGACAAAATTCGTTCCCGTGTATTCATTTTCACCACTTCCTGCCTGCCATACTCCTCTGTCCTGATCTGCTGCCTGCTGCCGGCTTCTGTCTGATGCCAATCTTTGTCTGCTCCCGGCTTTTGCCTGCTATCGGTTTTGCCTGTCTCCGGCTTCTGTCTGATGCCGGCTGCTGTCTGCCCGAATCCCCGCATCCCGTTTTAATGCGTCGGGCAGGCATCCCGATTTCATATTCCTTCATCTCCGTTTCAGTTAACTGATAACAGAAGCATAGCTCCGGACAGGCGCTTATACCATGTCATTTTCAGCAAAAAGCGGTCATGAATTTTGTCAGAAACAGCAAATTACAGTACAACAATGGGTGACCGCCGAGCGGCCACCCATTGTTACTGTCCTGAGGTTTTCATGAATCTTCCCGGACACAGGCATGGTATTCTTCCATATCGATCACGCCGGAGGCCAGCATTTTCTCTGCCCAGAGCTGAAGCGCCTCAACGGTAACGGAGATTTTCTCCAGCTGCTTCTGGATTTTTACAAAGTCTCGGAGCTCATCCTTCTCGATCTTCCCGTCAGCGGTGATCTCGATCAGACGGTTCTTCTCTTTGTCCATGGAATTCAGGGATGCGAGCATCTGCAGTACGATGCCGGGAAGGTTATCCATCCGGATTTCCGGAACATACTGCTTTCCGATCGGGCACTCATGTGAGCAGTAATAATTACAGAGATCCGGCCGCTTATATTTCTTCGACATCATCAGGACTTCTTCCGGATGCGCAGGCGACTTGCCGCTCTCGATTTTTTCCAGACGCTCAGGCGTGATGAATTCCAGCAGTTCGCTCGCCTTCTCCCGCGAAAGGTCGAGATCATCTCTCGTCTGCCGGAATATATTTTTCGAAATCTTCTCAGAATCAGCCATTGTCCTGTCCCTCATTTCCATGCTGTGAAATCAGAGAAACGTTACGACGTCTTCCTGTTTTTTTCTGTCACTGTGCAGACGGGAAGGGTGTGCTTCAGGAAGTGCATAGCCCACCGGAAAAATCGCCACCAGATCATATCCTTCCATGTCCGGAAAATTCTTCCTCATCACGTTCGGATCAAACCATCCGACCCAGGTCGTATCGAGTCCGAGGTCCTTGACTTCCATCATGATATGCGTTCCGACGATCGCCGCATCCACATCGGCAAACGATCTTCCATCGGCATCGCGTATCCAGCCGTCTTCCTTCTTCGCACCGACAACGAAGAACAGTCCGGCGCCGAATGTACAGGTCGTTGCCTCTTTAACCTTCTCGATATCTTCCGGCTTTGTGATCATCCAGATATGCTCCGGCTGCATATTGTGTGCCGTGGGTGCTGCCAGTGCAGCTTCCAGTATCTTCTGTACTTTTTCCTGTTCTACCGGCCTGTCAGAAATTTTTCTGCAGGAATACCTCTCTTTAGCAAGCTCAAGAAATCCCATTATTTTCATCCTCCTGTGCTGATAAGAATGTCATATACTGAGGACCAGCATCTTTTTATATTTTACCTTATTCCGGCAGAAATGAGAAAGTCTTCTGATGAAAATATCCGGATTATGAAAGCCTGCCGTCACATCGCTCACGACAGGAGCTTTAATCCGCTGATTCCCGCAACGATCAGTGCGATGCAGACGATCTGTGCCGGATTCAGCACTTCCCTGAAAATCAGAACACCCAGAACACTGGTGCCGACGCGGATGGCCGTCATGCCTGCAGAATGTCCATGCATAGGAAAAGCGACAACGCTCCCGTCGCCGAACACGTCGAACGATTCATCCGGCATGGTCAATGTCCATGTGTGTCAGAATACAATAGTCCAGATCCGAAGTCCGGTAACCCAGCGCTGCCAGCTGATCAATAATCCCTTCGCCCTCCGGTAAAAGTCCGGGTGAAGCAAAATAGTTGAAAAATCCTTCCGCAGCCCTCGCGTCTTTACGTATGGCATCGTCCCATCCCGTATCTACGAGAACAAGCCCCTTCGGATGCTCGATCAGATAGGCTCTGACCGGAACGGAAATCTTATGTTTCTTCCCCCTGAAGAGACCCGTGAATGCCAGTGGATTTTTCGATTTATTCGAAAACGGAAGTGCCTCGTCAACAACGGTACTTCCGCACGGAAGAATATGTACCTTAATCATTTCCGCTCCTGTCCGGCAGAGAGCACATGATCTGCTTTGCGTGTTCAAGCATCTGAATCAGACTGTCGATTGGCCCTGCATCTTCATCTCCCAGCGCCGTCAGCAGCTTTCTGGAGCTCTGGAGCTCCTCTGACAGTCTCTTTATCTCTTCAGCAGATACCATAAGTTATCCCTTTCCCGGCACCATCCGGCAGTCAGATGATCTGATCTGTTTCTGGTTTCAAATGCGCATGTCCGTTTAATTATTTGAACCATTATGCCACAGAAAATGCTGAAAAGATCAATGGTAAAGCAAATCGAGACAAATGAACCGCTTCCTGTTTAAAGGTGACGTCTGACTGCTTTGCTCTTCATTGCGCGTATCTCCTCACGTGTCCCGTCCGGGATCGTCCGCGACTCGATGATCTTCTGCAGGGTTTTCTGCTGTACCTCCGGATCCAGTCTGTTCTGTCTGAGAACCGGCATGACTTCTTCCGGAAAATGCAGATAGCATTCCGCCATTGCCCAGGCTACTGCCATCTTTGCATAATAAGCCTTTGCCTTAATCTGCTCCAGTGCATTCACAGTGCGGAACAGCCACGTTTCATCAATAAAATAATCCAGCAGGATCACTGCGGCAAAACGCTGTTCGAATTCCTTATCTGATTCCAGATATGGCTTTAAAAAACGAAAGACGCGCTGCTGTTCCGATTTTATAAATTTCAGACCGCTGCAGAAGCTGTCGCAGACCGACCAGTTGTCTATCTTCGGCACAAATTCTTCTATCAGTTCCAGCCGTTCCTCTGCCGGACAGTTCACATAGCCGATCATCATTCCCTGAAGCATGATTTCTTCAAATGTGTCATCCGAAAGCTGTCTCAGATTTTCACGCCAGTCTGTCCGCGCCAGCTGCCTTGCCATTTTTCGCAGCTCGGGAAGCCGTACGCCAAGGATGGCGTTCACGCCGGGAAGCAGACCGGCGGAAAATTTCCTGTATTTTTCATCCGCGTGTTTCTTCAGTTCCCTTTGAATCTGTGTTCTGTCCATAACTTCCTTTTATGCCGCAACCCTTTTTTCCAGTGCCAGAAGAAATTTCTTAGCCTCGATACCGGCAGCATATCCCGTGAGACTTCCGTTGGCGCCAATGACACGATGGCAGGGCACCAGAATCAGAATCGGATTACAGTGATTCGCCATGCCGACGGCTCTGGATGCTTTTCTGTTTCCGGCCATCTCCGCCAGTTCGCCGTAGGTTCTTGTCTCTCCGTAAGGGATGTCCCTCAGATGCATCCAGACATTTTTCTGGAAATCCGTCCCTTCAGGACTCAGCGGCAGATCAAAGGTACGTCTCCTGCCGGCAAAGTATTCTCCCAGCTGTGCTTTACAGTCCTTCACCAGTTCACCCGAAGCGTCTCCGGAAAGGATCCGGTCGGCCGGGATCTGACCGGCCTGTGCGCCTGCATCCAGACTTTCCCGTCCGGTCTGCTCCACACAGAGAACGGCATCCTGCGAAGCGATAATTTTTAAAGGCCCGATCGGCGTGTCGAGAACACTCCGGCTGATGTTGTCTGCAAAAATCTGCCGGTACCTTGCCGGCGTCATTCCTGTCTGCCGGCGGAAATGATCATAAAATTCCGACAGATTTTCATATCTTGCCATGCCGGCTGCATCCGGAATATCAGCGCCGTCCTGAAGCAGCTTTCTCGCTGCGGCGATCCTCACCTGCATCAGATATTCCGATGGCGTGATATCATACTGCTGCTTAAAGATCTGTGTCAGATGCTTTCGGCTCACGCCCATCCCTTTCATGTCTCTGCCAAGCTTCAGCCGGTCGCTGAAATGCTGATCCACCAGTTCCTTTGTTCTCTCCGAAAGTTCCAGCGCCGGATCATACTGCAGCAGATCCTGGCGGCAGCGTTTGCACGGACGAAAGCCGGCTTTTTCAGCTTCCTCTCTGGTCCTGAAGAAGACAACATTTTCTCTCTTCGGAAGTTTTGATTTACAGGACGGACGGCAGTAAATACCGGTCGTCTTCACTCCATAATAAAATTTTCCGTCACAGGCAGCGTCACAGTCTCTGACCGCTTCCCACATCTCATCATCTTTCATCATCGGGCTTCTCTGTTCCTTCCCTCTGTTCCTTCCCTCTGATCCTCAACCGGATACTGATCAAAACCAGTATCCCTCTTTTCTTCCTCCAGAGGTAACTCTACCACATCGGCCGTCCGGTTTCTTCCAGAAAAGGCGGATTCAATTCTGCTGTTCCTGCTGTGATGACATCGGCGCTGCCGCTTCCGAAAACCGGCGCCGCATTTAGCGACAGCCGGCTTCTTCCTTCAGATGGTGCTCTGCTGTCAATCATAAAGTCCGGTCGACGCAAGCACGTTAAAATAATTTCCTTCCTTTAAAGGATATGCTCAGTATTTTGAATTTAAATAACCAAAACTTCCCACACCGAAAAGGTGTGGGAAGTTTTAGTAAATCACTTACCATGTGAGATTATCAGCATCCGCTTCCGTCAAGACGACAGGCCGCGCCTTCCGCCGGTCTCGACTTCAGGCCGACCTCTTCCGGAGACAATGTAACGGTTCCATCCTCCAGCACGAAGCACGGAATTCCCACACTGCCACTTTCTTTCGCATCATCAAATACCGGATTGTTATCCCTGATGCGGATAAAGGCTTTTAAATATTTTATATGCTCACCAATATCGATCAGACGGAAAGATTTGTTGTCCTTAATCTGCTCTTTCACATAGGCACAATCCGGACATGTTGGCATTCCAAATATCGTAATGACCGAAAAATCTTCCTGCTCTGCGTAAGATGAATTCTTCTGAAATACCCTTGCAGCATAGGAACAAAATGGTTTCACTTTGACCCCTGCTTCGATTGCCTGATGCATTAAAAGGTCTACCAGCGATCGCGCGATACCCTGTCCGCCATACGCCGAGTCCACTTCTGTGTGTGTAATTATCCAGAAACTGCCAGGGGTCACATAATTGCAGGTTCCTATACACTTACTGCCATCATAGGCAGCGACGCGTTTCCGTTCTTTTTCATAATTGAATCTGATATTCTCCATAAATTTCCTCTCACTTTCCATATCATGATCTGAATTGTACTGCTTTTCCCCGGGTCCGTTAATATTATTGTATCTCGCAGTATTCCCATTAAACAATACCCCATTGACTGCTTGTGAATCTCATCTGCCAACATCCTTCGCAAGTGCCGCATCAGCCTCATCCGCAGAATTTAACCCAGAATGATAATTTTCATTTACTGCATGGGCAACAGTCAACAGATATCATCTATGCTCAGGATAGTCGGCGATCCAACGGCGATTGCCCTGGATCTGAAGACTTCTCCAATGATATCGTCCTTCTCGGTGTGGTCTACATTGAACACCTTCACAACGGTTTCCGGTGACTGCTTATGGGTTTCTTCCCGTTTCCGATAAAAAACGCTTCATGTCCCAGTCTCCGTGCCACGCTGGCAATCGATACGCCGGCGTACAGAAGGATAGACGCATGCGTATGTCTGAGCCCGTGTATTGAAATCACTGGTATATTCAGTTTCTTACAGTAACGTGCCAGAATATCATTGATCGTTGAGTTATAAACCTTTTCCTTCGTAACAAAAATCGGCTCATCCTGCGGCAGGTCCCTGACAAGTGTCGAATACTGCATCACAACGCGCCAGTCGATCTGAATCTTCCGAATGGACGACTTGTTCTTGGTCGGCGCAAACCCGCCTCCCTCCTTATAATTCCAGGTTTTATTTACGGAGATCGTCTGATGCGCAAAATCAAAATCTGCCGGCGTAAGTGCAAGTGCCTCTGAAAATCGCAATCCCGTTTTTGCCACCAGCAGGATAAACCAGTCCCAGCTTACGGTATCACCCAGTGTCAGACTTTTCAGCAGGGTATGAAGTTCAAACTGATTCAGATACTTTCTTTTCTTATTAGACGGTGTTTTTCCCTTGATGATTATCTTTCTTGTCGGATCGCGCGGTATCAGCCCCTCATCTACTGCATCCAGAACCGCACCCTTCAGCTGATGGTGAAAATCCATCGTTGTCTGTCTTTCATGCTCCTTTGCATACTCATTGATAATCTGCTGATAAACCGTTCTTGTTACATCACAGAGTTTTAAATCAGGGGCAAGCTTTTCTATCCAGACAAGGCTCATCTTATACTTGGAAAGTGTTACGTCCCGAATTGCTCCTTCCTTGTAAACTGAAATCCAGTTTTTGTAATAATCTTTCAGCTGGTCGCCCTCGTGAAATTCATTTGGCATATAATACTCCTCCCTACGCCGATGGAGGATCGGCCTTGCTGTATTCGTTTTTTACTTTTTTTCATCCGGATCCGGAATATCACAGCCATCAGAGAGGATAAATTTTGTCAGCAGCTTATCCACACGATTATTTACCAGAAACGGCGGCAGCTTCTTACCATCAATACGTGAAAAATATTGCTGCGCCTCCTCCCGGACTACCGATGCTTTCAGTTCATCAAAACGGCCATATTCATTCAGCTTGTCCCGGCTGACGTGCGCATCCATCATATCCGTAAGCAGTTCTTCGGACACGCCCAGGTAATGAACCACCTTTCTGACACGTTCCTTTTTCTCTTTCTTCCCATAAGATACGATGTAATCCCGGAAGGTCATGCCCGGACTCAGTTTCGCGTCACCGGTCTGCACATCGTGTAAGAAGAGATTAGCGAACTTCTGATCCTCCTGAGAGAGAAACGCGAATGACTTATGCAGCTCTTCCAGCGTATTTTCCAGATCCTTCGGATCGACATTCGGATCATCCAGCTGCTTTTTCCACTTTTCGAAACGCGAATTCATGTAGTCATTGTCGATCACGCCGGTATTCTGCTCCGTGAGATAAGGATCAATCGGGAATGTGATCTCGCCGTCTCCCCCTTCTCCGCCGCCGACTGTTCCGGTGCGGAGTTCCTTGTATCTCTGAAGCAGAATCTCATACTGACTCTCTGTAGGAATCAGCCTGATTTTTTCTCCGTCGTGATCATCCTCCGCACCCGTCGCGGATGCGTATCCATCCTCTGCATCTGTTTCGGAAGCATATCTATCTTCCGCATCTGTTCTGAAAGCATATCCATCTTCTTCATCCGTTCCTGCGGCGTATTCTGTTTTGTTCCAGGTAAAGCCCTGGATTCTCGCGGCCTGCAGATAAGTGGAAAACTCCCGGAAGAGCTTCGCAAACTTCGCCTTCAGCGGCACTTCCTCCGGCAGCCTGTCCATATCCGGGATGCCTGCATTGGTAAAAATTTCCGCCATGTCCTGATAGGACACATTCATATGGCGCACATTATCCGGCAGATGATCTGCAAAAAGTCCCTGCGGGCGATCGCCGGAGTAAAGCTTCACCGCATCTTCGATATTGCGCTTCATCGTATGCGGCATGCGGTAATAACGGATGGAGCCGAAGGGCTTCTCATTGATATTAAACAGCCGGTTCGTCCGCGAGAATGCCTGAATCAGGTTCTGATAAACCAGCACCTTGTCCAGGTAAAGCGTATTAATCCACTTGGAATCGAAGCCTGTCAGCATCTGATTCACAACGATCAGCAAGTTCAGTTGCTGTTCCGGTTTTACTCTCTCATATGGTTTTTTATGTGCAAGCCTTGCAGAGACATCTCTCTTGAAAGCCGCATATCCGCCGATATCAAAGTTCTGCCCGTAGATCCGGTTGTAATCCTCGAGCATCTCCTTCAGGCCGTCTTCCTTTTCCAGCGATTTCTTCCCGCCCTCATTATCGATCGTGGGATCAAACAGACCGGTCACCTTCAGATCCGGATATCTGCTGCGGAACCTTCTGTAATACTGCACGGCCTCCGGAATACTGGACGTGGCAAAAATCGCATGGAACTTATTATTCCGGCTCAGCGTCAGCCACCCATTCATGATGTCATCGACGACAGCATTCTGATATTCATCCGTCTGCCAGGCCTCTTTCCCGATATAGTCCTCGATGCCCTTCTGATACTTTCCGTCTTCCTGCTTCCTGCCTGCCATCGGCACCTCGGAAGAAGACATGAAGTGATAGTATTTCCTGCTCATGACAGGATCCGTCACCGCCTCCTGTTCGGATCTGGCACCGGATTCCCGGAGCGCCACCATCTTCCGGAGCTCCTGATCACGGTACACGCAGACCATGGTCGGATCGAAGCCGAGCACATTTTTATCCCGGATACCGTCTGCGATGCTGTAGCGATGCAGTTCGTCGCCAAAAATATCCGCGGTCGTGCTCATGGCCTGCTCGTTTTCCACAAATACCGGCGTCCCGGTAAATCCGAAAAACAATGCATTCGGGAATGTCTCCTTGATCGTTGAGAGCATCTCACCGAACGTCGACCGGTGGCACTCATCGATGATGAAGACAAGACGCTTGCTCTTCATCGCCTCCAGATCCTTCGAACGCATTTTTCCAGCTGCGTCTTCTTTGATATTGCTCATCTTCTGAATGGACGAAACGATCAGCGTGTTCTTCGGATCAGTGCTTTTCAGCTTGGAGATCAGGGTAATTGTATCCTCTGTCTCCTGCACATCGTCCGAGTTATCCGCAAACGCCCGGTACTCCTTCAGCGACTGGGTTCCGAGTTCAATCCGGTCCATCAGGAAAACGACCTTGTCGGCATCCCTGGAATTCGCAATCAGCTGCGCTGACTTGAAAGAAGTCATGGTTTTACCTGAGCCGGTCGTATGCCACACGTAACCGCCCAGCTGATTTCCCGCAGACCAGTCATTTTTTGCCACACGGTCGGAAATCTTATTGGCGGCGTAATACTGGTAACTGCGCATAACTTTGAGTACGCCGTCCGAGTCATCCGCCACGGTATAAAAGCCGATCAGCTGGTGTGCCATCGGGATGGAGAGAAGACGCTCCGCGACCTGCTTCCAGTCATTGATCGGGTCATTGTTCAGATCCGCCCAGTGAAAATAAAAATCACTGTTGAATTTTCCGTCCGGTCCCGGATTGGCAAAGTACAGCGTTTCCTCCGGATTCATGGCGACAAAAACCTGCACCAGTGAAAACAGCCCGGTGAATACGCCCTCGTGCGCATACTTCTCGATCTGATGCACCGCCTCCTGCACCGGTACGCCGGAGCGCTTCAGTTCAATATGGAAGACAGGCATCCCGTTAATGAGCAGCATCAGATCCCCGCGCCGATCCTGCAGCACTTTCTCATGCCGCGGAAAAAGCGGCTGCTCGACGATCTGATATCGGCTCTGCCCCGCTGCGATCTCCATACGATCATAGATCTTGAGGCTGACTTCTTTCCCATAGTGCAGCTTATCCTGCGGATTTTTCCGCGTGATCGCAACTGTCTTGCCATTGATAAAGCCGTTCAGGGCAAGGGGTGTGCGCAACTCCCGGATCTGCTCCAGCAGTTCATCCATCTCCTCCGGAATCAGTGGGCAGTCATTCAGACGATCTATTCCCCTGTTGTTCTCAAAGAGTATATCCGCCCAGTTCTGAATCAGATCTTTCTCCGTGGGATGATCGATTACCTTCCGCTCCCAGCCATAACTCTGAAGTGCAGCGATAAGCGCTTTTTCAAAATCGGCTTCTTTATCAAAATGATCCATTTAAATGCCTCTTTTTCCATAAAGATCTATGTATTTCAGCTTTCGTTGATGAAGGGTGATAAGATCATTCAATTTTGTAAAATACCGCCCAATCAATCGCTGTTCATTAACATCTTGGGGCATCAGCACTGTCGTCTTGAAGAAATCATCTGGCGCAATATTTAGCAGTCCATGATTTCTTGCGCCTTCGGCAGCAATCGCCTGTACGTCTCCATGCCAAAGGTTTGTATCGTAATATGTTGCAATATAGTTAGAATCAGTCCTGCTTTCATCAAGTATTCGAAAAACTATATAAAGCGTTGATAATACACCTTTTTCATAGCGATCTAATCTCTTAATAGCTCCCCAAGGTGCATCATTTGAGGTGCTTTTGTTGTAAGCAAATTCTCCTTTTCGAACAAGATAATATTCGCTGATATCACTACTGGCAATTCTTTTATCAAAGAATTCGTTCTGATCAATCAAGCCATACTGAGCAGAAATTGTTAACGGGAGAGAGGATTCCATATTTTCATTTTTGCGAGTGATTCGTTTCACGATATCTCCCAACTTACGCTGTTCCCAAGATATATTCATCGTTGAACGACACTCATCTCATACATAATCGGATCAAACTGAAGTAAACATCCCAAATATGACTTACACTGATTATAAGTAGTTGTATCTCCTTAGTAATGTAATGTATTACATCGCTTATACTGTTCCGCATATTATACAAACATCAATTTCAGCATGGATTTCTTAATATTGTTCAATTTATCTACCTTACGCTGATGAAGGGTGATGATGTGGTCGAGGTTCAAAAAATACCTCCCGATCAGTTCCTGCTCCTTAATATCCGCCGGATATTTGATGAACGTATCTTGCATCGCACTCTTAGAAATCGAGGTGACTTTTATGCCCTGCATGAGTGGCTTAAGCTGATCATGATAAGCTGTTGAGTTCAGATAAAATCCAAGATATCCTGTCGCAAATTTCTTGTTCGGTCTCAGCGGAATTGTATGTAATCCGGAAATTACCTTCTGACCCGATAAACCCACGATTTCCGTACATTTTCCGGCAGTTTCATCCTCCGCGGTGTCCGCCACAATCACATCTCCATTCTGCAAATATGAAGTCTTAAACTTGTCAACTACCGACTGCTTTTCGATGAATGGTAACGTCTCTCTTGATACATCAAGACACTCGTCAAATCTGATAAGAACATCTCCGTAATGAACATTCATCGCCACGCCAGTTTCATTGTTCAATTCTGCTCTGGATAACGTATTATTTTGCAGCGATGAGAAGCAGTCTCCGGGCTTACGCTGTTCCCAATCGTCTTCAAACCCTTTAAACCTTATTTCAGGTGCCTTCTTCTCATTCATCTTCCGCACCTCCCAGCAGTTTCTGAAGCTCACGGATACCCGCCATATCCGCTTCCGTGCCGGTCAGGTCATTGAGCATGGCAGACAGAGATTTTTCCGTTTCCCGGATCTCCTTCTCAAGGTCGCTCATCGTAACCGCATATTTATCTGCCAGGGCTTCGATCTTTCCGGTAAACGTGTTCAGAAGTTCGTCCGACAGTTTCATGATGCCGTCGTAAACCGGCTGAACCCATTTCTCATGGAGAAGTTTCTTTGCCTCCGCATCCGAAAGGTTTTCGATAGCCTCCTTCGTAGCGAGGTGAAGATTTTCCTGATCCGTTTTAAGTTCGCTCTTCAGTGTTTTTTCTGTCTGATTCAGCTGGTCTGCCTGCTTCAGAGCGTCTATCAGTTCAGGCTTTGTTTCCGGATCCGCCTTCAGCGTCCTGATCATTGACTTGATGTTCTTGAACACAAAGCCGTCATTCTCATCGGTCAGGGCATCGGAGATCGTTTCCTTATCATCCTCGCTGAATGTTTCCAGAAGCTCATCGCAGGAAGAAGGGATTTCCGCCAGCCGTTCTGATTTTTCATGGATCGCTTTCAGCTGATCGGGCAGGCAGACTTCCTGCACCAGTGCAAAGGGCAGTATATGCCCCTTCCAGCCGTCCTGCACTTCGGCATCCTTACCGTTTTTCTTTTTGATGACCATGTTGGGGTCGACCTGTTTCACGGCCTGCATTCCCTCTGCCTGCATCAGTTCCAGGTCGCCGGAGATCTGACCGTACTGATCCTCGTAAATTTCATACGCCTGATACGGATCAAGCAGAGGTATTTTTTCAAAGCGGTGAAAAATATCCGCTGCCACCTCTTCTTCCGCCACGGGAATCGAAAGCTTTTCTGCTCCGTCGATCATCGTCGTGTCCATATATTCGCAGAAGTCGGCGAATGCATCGCGAAAAGCTTCCCTGAATCTCCTGACATCGCCATTGGCCTGAATCGTCGCCTTCACATCTTCTGTGCGCAGCTGAAAATATCCGTTCTCGCCGGAAAACAGTTCGGATTTCAGTGACGGAAACTCCGTCCAGAAGGCATCAAAGTCCTGAAGCTCTGCCTCCGGGATCCCGCCGTACATGGAGGCATACAGATCATAGCTTTCCGCTGCCTCAGAGGAATCAACGTAACGGGGAATGTTCAGGTTGTAGTCGTTCTCACGGACCTCCTTCCGGCTGACAACGCGGGAGAACTTCGGCGTGGTTTTCCGCTCACGAACCGTATCAACGATCCTGCGAATATCAGATGCCCTGAGCTTGTTGTTCTTTCCCTCCTTGGCAAACCCTTTGGAAGCGTCAATGATCAGGATATCGGTATTTTCTCTCTTCTGCCGAAGAACCATGATGATCGTCGGAATGCCAGTGCCGAAGAAAATATTGGCTGGAAGTCCGATGATGGCATCAATGTTGTTCTGCTCGATCAGATTTTTGCGAATCGTGCCTTCTTCTCCGCCGCGGAACAGTACGCCGTGCGGAAGGACAATCGTCATAATCCCGTCCGGCTTCAGGTGATACAGATCATGAAGCAGAAAGGCATAGTCAGCCTTTGATTTCGGCGCGAGACCGTATCGCGTATACCGCGGATCATTTTCCTTGCCGGAGGGATCCCAGCGCTGTGAATACGGCGGATTTGATACCACTGCATCAACGTAAAGCGGTTCATAGGTTCCCTGCGGATCCGCCTCGTCGAAGTACGGCCAGTCCTCTTCCAGCGTGTCGCCGTTTCTCGTGACGATGTTGTCGGGCAGGATGCCGCGCATGACCAGGTTCATCCGGGTCAGGTTGTAGGTGTTGCGCTTCAGCTCCTGCGCATAGTAGCGGATATGATTCTCGTCGCCCATGTAGCGCGCTGCCGTCCGGCCGATATTGAGGAGGAGGCTCGCCGATCCTGATGTGGGGTCTATCTTCATACCGTCTTTGATACAATGCCTATCTGTGTCAGCAATGGCGCATAGGGCTGGAAAAGCCTGAAATAAAGGCTTTTCTGAGGTTCTG
>ONOC01000013.1:0-31782 GCA_900319355.1 uncultured Eubacteriales bacterium
ATAATGATGAAAAGGGAGAGCAGTCATGAAAACTGGGAAAATAAAAAGAAGAGTATTGGCGGTGCTGACATCCATGTTGATACTGCTGTCGGCCGGTACCGCTTCGGCAGCCGGAGATGAATCCGATCTTATGCCCGCACTGGAAGGCAGCGCAGGCACGGCGAAGATTATATGTCAGTATGACGATAACGGCGCAGTCACCAAAATTGACGGCGTTCAGCTGGAAATGATCAAGGTGGCAGATGTGTCGGTAAACAATGGCTGCGTAACCTATACGCTGCTCCCCGAATATCAGGGAACAGGTATTGATTTTGACGATATGACAGCAGATGAGTCGAATAAAGCAGCGGCAGACCTTTATTCCGTCAAGGAAAGCAAAGGTTATACGGGCACACAGGTAACGACAGATAACGATGGAAAAGCGGTTTTCACAGACCTTCCATACGGCATGTATCTGGTAAGTCAGACCGGAAAAGAGGGCACAGCCACAGGCTATGAGAATGTAGAGCCATTTCTGGTCATGGTACCTGGAGCAGACCCGGCAAGCCATGAATGGATTTACGACGTTACAGCGGAGCCGAAGCTGGAGATCGTGAAAACGACACCTCCGGAAACGGAGCCACCGGAAACGGAACCTCCGAAGGAAACAACTTCGAACGAACCGCCTTCAGGCGGTAAAACAGGCAACGGACCAAAAACAGGCGATGAAGCAAGTCTGCCTGAATGGGCCGGCATGATACTGATGTCATCAGCAGTAATTTTTCTGGTCCTGCGCGGCAGGAAAAAGAAGGAGAACAGCTGATTGCATATATCTTTAATAGTCTCCCCCCTCTGTCGGTTGGCATAAGTCTTCCGGCGATTAAGAGCCAGGTGCGGCAGCATCCTGGCTCTTTTTTTGCGTTCTCAAATGAAACGCAGAGATTACATACAGTTCCATGCTATTTAATGCATGCATGGTAGCTCCTTTTCATAGAAAAAGTTAAAGTAAAAACATAGGTGATAATCATAGTGAGGGGAAAGGAGAGCGGTCCGCGATCACCATAAAAGGCGAACCGGCTGTAAATATGAAGGAAAAAGAAAAGAAACAGGCGCCCATCATCATGGTTTCCGCCTGCGCAGCAGCGATGATGCTGGGCGGCGCGACGGTGACTGCCTATGCGGCAGAAGATGGACAGGTGCAGGAGAGCCAGCAGACAGAAGAGGCTGTGCAGAGCGAGAGCAGCACCGTGAGCGCGCAGGGCGCGGCGGAAGATACTACGGCGCAGGGCGCAGCGGAAGAGGCAGCGCAGGGCGCAGCAGAAGAGGCTTTGCAGACGCAGGAAGCAGCCGGATCCGCTGAGGCAGAAGCAGCACAGAGCGCGGCAGATAATGCGTCGCAGAATGAGAGCAATGCCATGGGCGCGGCAGATAATGCGTCGCAGGGCGAGAGCAATGCCATGGGCGCGGCAATTGATGCGGCACAGGGCGAGAGCAATACCGACGCGATCGCACCGCTCCGGAACGCGCCGGCCGCAAAGGCACTGACACAGGCCAACACCATCGTCATCAATGAGGTCAACTCCTCAGGCACGGACTGGGTTGAGCTTGCCAACACTGCGGATACGGACGCCGACATTTCCGGATATGAATTCCGTGATAACAAAGATAAAAAAAGCCACCGTTACAGAATTCCGGACGGCACGATCATTCCTGCCCATGGATTTCTGGTTTTCAATAAATTCCCGATCGGACTCGGAAATCCGGACTGCGTCCGGCTTTTCGACACCACCGGCAAGCTCATTTCCAAAGCAGAGTGGGGAAAAGAGCACGTACTCCCGTCTCTCGGGCTGTATCCGGATGCCAATGGCAGTGAGTATCGCCAGACACTGGACGCCACACCGGGCGAAGCCAATAAATTCCCGGTGGAGACAGAGACGGTTCCATGGCCGTGTGCGAAAGAAGATGAGGGAACAACGGTGCTTGATAAGACATCATTCTTCCTTTCCGATTCTTCCGGACTGGATTTTTATAATGGACAGCTCTATGCGGTTGACAACGGAACCGGTAAAATATGGGTTCTGGATGCCGCAAAAGACGGCTCCGTCACACCGGCGGCAGGTTTTGAAAACGGCAAGCGTGTGCAGTTTATGAAGGATGCCGGCGATGCCGATGCCGCGGGCCCTGATGCAGAGGGCATCACCGCCGCGGACAACGGCTATATCTATGTGGCAGCCGAACGTGACAACAGCAGCAAGAATGTAAATTACAATGTTATTCTGAAGGCAGACCCGAAGGCGGCAGGTCCGGACATCCCGGCCTGCGCCGAGTGGAATCTCACCGCTCTTCTGCCGGACGTAAAGGCCAATATGGGCATCGAAGCGGTAGAATGGATAGCCAACAGCGAAATTGCCGGTAAGATCATCGACCGCAATACCGGCAAGCCATACGATCCGTCGCGCTATCCGGATGCGGAGGCCGGCGGCCTCTTCTTCACGGCTCTGGAGGACAACGGCCATATCTATGTATTTTCGCTGAAAGCCGGCGGCGGCGAGGCAGTGCTGATCGCGGACATCGATGCGCGGATGGGCGGTGCCATGAGTCTCGATTACGATACCTATGAGCATGTGCTCCGGGCTGGCACAGATAACGGTTATAAAAATATAACGGCACAGCTGACATTTAACGGCACGGATACACCGGATGTGGTATTTCTCGCACCGCCATCCGGTGTGGATACAACAGCTAATAATGAAGGCATGGCTATAGCCGATGCCTCTTACACTTACAATGGAAAGCGGCCTGTATATCGTTTTGAGGACGGCAAGTCCGCCGGTTCCCTGACGCTTGGCTGGATCAGCTGCGATTATATGCATGAGGGCAGCGGCAGCGTGACCATGGATGACTGGACCTATGGGCAGGCGGCCGGTGTGCCGACAGCCGTATCGGATACCAACGGGACGGACGGCGTGGTTTTCCTGTACAAGGCAGCGGATGCGGATGACAGCACCTTCACGGAGAAAGTGCCGGAGAAGGCGGGAATCTATATTGTGAAAGCCGTTTTCAAGGCAAACGCCAGCTATAAAGAAGCCTCTGCGCAGTCTTCGTTTACAATTCGCAAGGCGGCCGTGAATGCGCCGGCGCAGCCGGAGAACCTGACATATAATGGCAGCCTGCAGAAAGCGGCGATCAGCGGCGATCCGGATGGCCTCTACCGAATCATCAGGAATGACGGCGGTACAGAAGCCGGTACCTACAGTGTGACGGCGGCGCTGACCGACCCGGATAATTATGTCTGGGCGGACACCGGAGATTCGGCGGAGCGGGAATTCACGTATGAAATCGTAAAGCCGGAGCAGGAGAGCGCGGCCGGACAGAAGCAGGATGGCAAGCAGACGGCGGCCGTTAAAAAGCAGAATACTGCTGCCGTGATGAAGACTGAGGCGCGGCAGGCGGCCATCGCCGCACCGAAGACGGCAGACAGTGCCAACCCGTTACTGTGGCTGATCATGGCGATCGGTTCTCTCGGATTTATCACCTCGATCATGCGGTTTTTCAGGAAGATAAAACAGAACACAGCAGACTGATATAGGGAGATGAAGTTATGAAAAAGAACAGAACTTTGCTGGCATTTGTCCTGGCAGCCGGTATGGCGATGACTGTCCCGCAGACAGCATCTTTTGCCGAAGAAACGGCCGGCGCAGTGACAGAGCAGACACAGGAAACGCAGGAGCAGACAGAAACAGCCGAGGCGGAAACAGCCGCATCGGAAACGGGAAATGCGGCGGCAGAAACGGCGGCATCTTCGGAAACACAGGTGCAGGATACGGCGGCGCAGGCGCAGGATACGTCGGCGGCACAGGCGCAGGATACTTCGGCGGCGCAGGCGCAGGATCCGTCAGCGGCAGCGGCGGAAAACAGTACGCCGAAGGCATCACCGGCGTCCAGAATTGCCGCGAAATCATCGGATTTTTGGGATTATTCAACGGCGAAATGGACATGGATCAGCGACAGCCGCGCCGGTGTTACGCTCTGGGATAAAAAGCACCGGTTCAAATCGACCATGTATACGAATTCGGTTACGCAGAAATATGTGCAGTCGCCAACCTGTACGGAGCAGGGATATAAATATCTGACGGCTTCCATTAAAATTGACAACAAAATCCGTAAATGCGTGAAAACAGTTTATATTCCGGCACTTGGGCATAATTATGAAGATCCGCAGTGGACATGGAGCGAGGATTGCAGCACGGCGTCAGTGACATTGAAATGTTCAAGATGCCTTGACGCAAAGACGGTAAATGCCACCGTTAAGCAGAATGTACTGCAGGATGCCACCTGTTCTCAGACCGGGGAAATCGAGTACACGGCCGAGGCGGCGGACGAGACGGGAAGCTGGTCAGACCGGAAGACAGCGGCGATACCGGCGGTGAGCCATGACTGGAGCAATCCGCAGTGGACATGGAGCGAAGATTACAGCACAGCGACGGTGACCCTCACCTGCAAAAACTGCGGCACGGAGCAGACCTTTGATGCCAACGTCAGCCAGAGAGAGATCATGCCGGTCACCTGTACGCAGAACGGTAAAATCAGATATACCGCATCTTATAAAGATGACAAGGGAACCTGGGTAGACCAGAAGACGAAGACAATACCGGCGACAGGCCATGACTGGGGCGATCCGCAGTGGACATGGAGCGAAGATTACAGCACAGCATCGGTTGTCCGTGTGTGCAATAACAACGCAAACCACGTGGAAACGGCCGATGCACAGATCACCACAGAGGACAAAGACGGAAAGAGAATTTATACGGCGACGGCGGTTCTGGATGGGGAAACGCTGACGGATACAAAGCAGATTGATCTGCCGAAAGATGAGACAGAAAATACAGGCAGCAAAGACGAGCCGACGGATACAGCCGGAAAGACAGACGGCAATGACAAGACGGCAAATACGGCCGTAAAGGCAGGCGCCAGCGCAAAGGCGGCGGCCGTCAGGACAGTATCGAATACGGCATCTGTCAGCAAGACGCAGCCGAAGACCGGCGACGGCGCAGCCCCTGTTGTCTGGGGCGGCATGCTGGCAGCCGGCGCAGCGCTTACGGCACTTGCGGAGAGAAGAAAGAAAAAGGCAGCCGCAGAGAAATAATACGGCTCTTCACGGTAGACGCAAAAATGGCAGGGACCGCCCGGATCTGATCCGGACGGCCCCCGCCTTTTCATAAGAAAAAATGAAGAAATTTTGTCCCAAAGGGATCCGGCGGTGCGAATTCCGCCGGATCCGTCTGGGGGAGAATAGCGGGCAGCATATATCTGCCCTTTATAAAAGGAGAAATCTGTCCATGATTGTACGAATATCTGTGCAATCACTACCTTCATTGTAAAGCCAGTCAGCAGGAAATGCAAGGGGAATTTGCATGCCTGACCCTGTTTTACAGCATAAAATAAGGAACCGGTCCATATCGCTATGAATCGGTTCCTTACTTTTGGGGAATTATTAAAAGGATACAACATATATTGCATCAACTTTAACGAGGACGGCAGATGAAAGGGAGGTCATCTGTCTTCTCTTATACTATACAAAATTTATGACCAGTGGTCAATAACGAAAATAATAAAAAAGTAAACAAATTTACAGGGCAATACCGGACCGGATTTTGTTGATAATTATTTCCGTTTGACATTTACCGGATTTCGGCAAATAATGGGGATATATAGAATGGTCGAGGTATGTATTATGGGGAAAGCGGAAGAAAACAAGAGAAATAAAAGGCTCTCCTTGCTGAATACCGGGATGGAACTTTTTACCCGGCAGGGGTTTGCCAAGACCTCCGTGTCGGATATTTCCAAAAAGGCAGGACTGGCGAAGGGAACCTTCTATTTATATTTTCATGACAAATATGATCTGCGGGATCAGCTGGTTGCGCGCAAGTCCAGCGAGATTATCCGGGAAGCCCAGAAGTACGTCGAGCAGAATCCGCCGGAAGACAGCAGCTACGAAGGCTATCTGCTGGCTTTTGCCGATTACATTCTTCAGTACCTGAGCGAAAACCGATCGCTGCTGCGGTTTATTACCAAGAATCTTTCGTGGGGACTGTTTCAGCATGAGATCCGGGATCCTTCCGAAGGGGCGATTTTCAAGGAAATTTATGAGTCCTTTGTGGAAGAATTCCGCAAATCAGGCAACAGCACGGAGAATCTGGAGCTTCTGCTGTTTACGATTATCGAACTGATCAGTTCTACGGCGACCAACTGTATCCTCTACAGCACACCGGTCAGTCTGGATGAATACCTGCCGTATCTGCATCGGGCGATTCATTACCTGATTGCCGGTTTTACCTCGGAAGGAGGAGAGGCGCAATGATACAAGTGGTTTTTGAAAAGGAACAGAACAGGGCTGTCGCTATGGATGGCAGCCGCATTGCAGGCGAGTGTGTCTTTACGGAAGATGCGGGCACGTGGAATATCGTGCATACAGGCGTGGAAAGTGAATACGGCGGACAGGGGCTGGCCGGACGGCTGGTCGACTGCGTCGCTTCTGCCGCGAAGGAAGCGGGCGTGAAGCTGACGGCGGACTGTTCATACGCGAAGAAGCGTCTCGGTCTGGACGGCGGGCAGGAGAACGCGTTCCTGAAGCTGGCCGAAGATCGTTTTTCCTGCCGGAAGTTCTCGGACAGGCCGGTGGAGGATGAGAAGATCGAAGCCATCCTCAAGGCCGGCATCGTTTCTCCGACGGCGCACAACATGCAGCCGGAGAAGATCTGGGTGCTCAGGAGCGAGGAAGCGCTGGCGAAGGCGAGAGAGTGCACGCAGTGCCATTTCGGGGCGCCGCTGATTTTCGCGGTGGGCTATAAAAATGAAGACGGATGGGTGCGCCCTTCTGACGGGCGGCCGTTTGCCGATGTGGATGCGTCGATCGTCGGCACGCAGATGATGCTGGAGATCCATGATCTCGGTCTGCGCACGACCTGGGTCGGCTTTTTCGACGCGCCGAAGCTCCATGAGAAGTTCCCGGAGATGGACGGCTACGAGATGATCGCGCTGTTCCCGACCGGCTATGCCGCGGAGAACGCGCATCCGTCACATATGCATAATGATCGAAAGGATAAGTCGGAACTGGTTGAGTTTCTGTGATGAGGCACAGGCAGCCGCGTTCTGGCAGCTATTTTTATGAAACAGATGTCTTTTTTTGACTACAGCGAAGAGGCGTATCAGCCGCTGGCGGCGCGGATGCGGCCGCAGTCGCTCGATGAATTCGTGGGACAGGAACAGCTCGTGAAGCCGGGCGGCATTCTGCGGCGGCTGATCGAGTCGGACAATATTTCCTCGATGATTTTCTGGGGACCGCCGGGCGTCGGCAAGACGACGCTGGCGCAGATCATCGCGAAGCACACGAAGGCTTCCTTTATCAATTTCTCTGCGGTGACGAGCGGGATCAAGGAGATCCGCACGGTCATGCAGCAGGCCGAGGAGAACCGGCATTTCGGGGAGCGGACCATCGTGTTCGTGGACGAGATTCACCGGTTCAACAAGGCGCAGCAGGATGCCTTCCTCCCGTTTGTCGAGAAGGGCAGTATCGTCCTGATCGGGGCGACGACGGAGAATCCTTCTTTCGAGATCAACGGGGCGCTCCTGTCGCGCTGCCGCGTGTTTGTGCTGCACGAGCTGACGCCGGAGAATATCGAGACGCTTCTGCGCAGGGCGCTGACGGATGAGCGCGGCTACGGCGGGCAGGACATCCGGATTGATCAGGAGATGCTCGGGATGATTGCCTCTTTTGCCAACGGCGACGCCCGGACGGCTTTGTCGGTGCTGGAGATGGTGATCCTGAACGGGGATATCAGCACCGACGAGGGACACGAGGTGATCACAGTTTCCCGCGATACGCTCGAACAGTGCATCTCCCGCAAGGCGCTGCTGTATGACAAGAAGGGCGAACAGCACTACAACCTGATTTCCGCCCTGCACAAGTCGATGCGCAATTCCGATGCGGATGCGGCGGTCTACTGGCTGGCGCGGATGCTGGAGGCCGGCGAGGACCCGCTGTACGTGGCGCGGCGCGTGGTCCGTTTTGCCGCGGAGGACGTCGGACTGGCCGACCCGCAGGCGATGCCGATTGCCGTGGCGGCGTATCAGGCGTGTCATTACATCGGCATGCCGGAGTGCAGCGTGAACCTGACCGAGGCGGTTGTCTACATGGCGCTGGCGCCGAAGTCCAACGCGATGGAGACGGCGTACTATGCGGCGCGGGATGACGCGCGAAACAGCCTCGATGAGCCGGTGCCGCTGGTGATCCGCAACGGCGTGACGAAGCTGATGCGCGATCTGGATTACGGCAAGGGCTACCAGTACGCGCATGATTATGAGGAGAAGCTGACCGCGATGCAGTGCCTGCCGGATTCGCTGAAGGACAGGCGGTATTATCAGCCGACGGATCAGGGACGGGAGAAGGAATTCGGCGAGCGCCACAGACAGATCCTGGACTGGAAGAAAAAGCACAGAGAAGACAGATAATGCGAAAATCCCGGCAGCCGGATATCGACCGGCGGCCGGGATTGTATTTATATGCGGATTTTTTACAGAATGCTGATCAGCCGGAGCCCCATGCAGAGCATCCACACGTAGGCCAGCGTCTTCGGCACCATTAGCATGCCGACGGCCGGCTTTTTCTTTGCCAGGAGCGTGACCGGCAGGTAGCAGGCAAAGGAAATCAGGATGGCCGGCACCATATAGCCGAGCCCGTAAGCACTGCCGCTTTTTGCAAAGAGCAGGATGACGCACAGGCCGGTGACGGCAAACGGCAGGTTGCGCAGCAGCGACATCTTCATATTGCCTTCCGGGTTAAACCAGTTGTTCTGCGGCAGGCAGCAGACGATGATGCGAAAGAGTGCCGTGATCCAGATGATGACAAGCAGGATGCCGGGATCGCCGAAGAGTTCTTTCCATATATAGGAAAGCAGAATATAGAAGATAGTCATCGTGACCGAGGAGACCATTGTGCCCAGCCCGAGCCGGAAATCCGTGTTCTCCCGGCGGCCGCGCAGATGCATATCGATACGCGGCACGAGGTGAAAAGCGTCGCCGCCGCCGAGCAGCAGCGTCAGAAAACCGTACAGCAGAATCACGCGGCTGCCGGACGCATGCAGGAAGAAAATGACGGCCGCGATCAGGTCGAAGAGCAGATAGGCGGCGTCGAAAACGGACTCGCCGATATCGCCCGGACCCGGATGAAATTTCTCTGAAGAATGCATGATGTGCCCACTCCTTATCTGTGCAGAAGCGGCCCGGCATTGCGCCGCAGCACGCTCTGCATTTTATATATGCAGTGACGGCGGCAGATAACCTGAAGTTATGGCCGCATAATAATTTCATATAGTATCAACAAGTCAGATTATTATATCATACTTTTATAGAACACGGCAGAGGCAGAAAAAAGCTGCCGCAGAAGAAAGAAGGAATCATCATTATGATCAAGAAGAGAAAAGTTGCCATTATCGGACTCGGACATGTCGGCGCACACTGCGCATATTCGCTCGCCCTGCAGGGCATTGTGGATGAACTTGTCCTGGTGGATAAGAATGAGGATAAAGTGACGAGTGAATGCCAGGATCTGCGCGATGCGGTCGCGAATTTCCCGCACACCGTGGAGATCAGCGTCGGCGATTACGGCGATCTCGGCGATGTCGACATCATTGTCAACGCGATCGGCGATGTCAGCATCATCGCGACGCCGGACAAGGACCGCCTGCGCGAGATGAAATTCACGATTCCGCAGGTGACGGATTATATTCCGAAGATCATGGCGGGCGGCTTCCACGGCATCATCGTCAACATCACGAACCCATGCGACGTCGTAACCTATCAGATCGCCAAGCTCTCCGGTCTGCCGCGCGGACACGTTTTCGGAACCGGTACGGGACTGGATTCCGCAAGACTCAAGAACGTGCTCTATCAGCAGACGGGTATCGCGCACCAGTCTATTTACGGCTGCATGATGGGTGAGCACGGCAATTCCATCATGGTGCCGTGGTCACAGATCACGTTCGGCGGCAAGAAGCTGACCGAGCTGGAAAAGCACGACCCGCGTTTCCAGTTTGACCACGAGGAAGCCAAGAACAAGGTTGTGCAGAATGCCTGGGTTACGGTGCACGGAAAGCACTGCACCGAGTACGGTATCTGCAGCGTACTTGCAAGAATCGTCCATGTCATTTATCATGATGAGAAGGCGATCCTGCCGGTCAGCACACAGCTGTGCGGTGAATACGGAGAAGAGGGCCTGTTCATCGGCGTGCCGGCGATCGTCGGTTCAGACGGCATTGTGGAGATCGTGGAATACAGCCTTCCGGATGATGAGAAGGCGGCCTTCCATCAGTGCTGCGAGAACGTGCGCCATAATCTGACGCTGCATCCTATGATTGTACATTAAGGAAAGGACTGGGAAGAATGGCTGAATTTGATTTTCGATATGGAGACGGCTATATGCATTTTTCATATCCGGACGAGGATATCCTGCAGGTGATCGAGCCGGCGAAGGTGGATATCCCGGACACAACAGAGGACGAGAAGATCACCTATGCGATCGAGCATCCGATCGGCACGGGCAGGCTGGAGGAGATTATCAGCCCGGATGATACGGTCTGTCTGCTGGTACCGGATACCACGCGGCAGTGGGGGCGTCCGGGTCCGGTGATCCGCCTGCTGGTGAAGAAGCTCGAGAGTATCGGTGTGAAGGATGAGAACATGCTGATCGTGTCCGCCTGCGGAACGCACAAGAAGCAGACGCCGGAGCAGCATATCGCGATTGTGACGCAGGAGGTCTATGACCGCGTCAAGGTGGTCGATCACGTCTGCACGGAAAATCTGGTCAAAGTCGGCACTTCTTTCCGCGGAAATGATATCTGGGTCAATGCGACGGTCATGCAGTATGACAAGAAGATCATCGTTGGTGCGACCGTTTTCCATTTCCTTGCGGGCTTCGGCGGTTCACGCAAATATGTGCTGCCGGGCATTGCGGGCAAGCAGACGATCATGAGCAATCACTCTCAGTATTTCGCACCGGGCGGTGTCGGCAGCGGCCCGAATCCGCTCGTGGCGCCGGGTCTGTATGAGAAGAACCCGGTCAGCCTGGAGATGTTTCAGGCGGCGGAGATGGTCGGCATTGACTTCAACCTTACGAGCGTAATCGGCCCGGACAAGAAGATCGCCTTTATCTACGGCGGCGACCTGCACAAGAGCCATGAGGCGGCGGTGGAGAAGGTCCGCCTGCTCGACGGCGTGACGGTCGACAAGCCGGCGGATATGGCCATCAGCTGCGGCATGGGCTACCCGAAGGACATCAACCTGTATCAGGTCATTGCCAAACCGATGAACAACGCGCTGGGCGTGATCCGGCGCGACAAAAACTCCGTCATGATCGTCGTCGCGGAGTGCCGGGACGGCATCGGCAACGAGGACACGGAGCGGATGCTGTTTGACTTTGACAACGCGCATGACCGCGAGGTCTACACGCGCGAGCACTACACGATCGGCCTGAACGTGGCGTACCTGATCACGGCCTATGCTGAGGAGTTCAACCTGATCATCGTCTCCTCGCTGGACCCGTCGATCTTCCGGAAGACGAAGATTCACGGCTGCGCGACGGTAGAAGAAGCGATTGCGCTGGCCCACAAACTGACCGGAAAGGAACATCTATCAACCTATATCATGCCGTACGGTGCGAATACCTGCGGCTCAGTCAGAAATGCGTAAAGGAGGCTGCCCATGTTGGAAGTCGGAACAAAAGCCCCGGATTTCACGCTGCCGGATCAGAACGGCGTGATGCACAGCCTGCAGGAGTATGCAGGCAGGAAACTGATTCTGTATTTTTACCCGAAGGACAACACGGCGGGCTGCACGAAGCAGGCCTGCGGCTTCTCCGAGCTGTATCCGCAGTTTACGGAGAAAGGCGCAGAGGTAGTCGGGGTCAGCAAGGATTCCGTCGCCTCGCACAAGAGATTTGAGGAAAAATACGGTCTGAAATTCACGATCCTCTCCAACCCGGATCTGGACGTGCTGCAGGCGTATGACGTCTGGAAGGAAAAGAAGAGCCGCGGCAAGGTGTCGATGGGTGTGATCAGGACGACCTACCTGATCGACGAAAACGGCATCATTGTCAGGGCGTTTGACAAGGTAAAAGCCGCAGACAATCCGGCGCAGATGCTGGATGAGCTGGCACAGAGCTGAGCGCCGGCCGCGGCAGAACAGCAGATAACAGAAAATCGCAGGGTTTTTCATATGAAAGCCCTGCAATCTTTTTATTTCAGCTCATCGAGCGTGCTGCCGTAGGCCGGCAGAAATTCCTCCATGAAATCCTTCACCTCCGGATATTCTCCGGCCATTTCCATCAGCGCCTTCTTCGTGCTTTCGGCGGCCGTGCGGAATTCCGTGTTGCCGGAGCGCTCCTCTTCGATGCATTTGATCAGGGCGGACAGCTTGTCGGCGGCCTTGACGAGCCGGCGCATGTAGGCATCTTCTTCGGTGCCGTCCGGCGTGAACAGGATCTCGTAGGCCGGCCGGAGATCTTCCGGCAGCCGGGACAGCAGGCGGTTTTCCGCGATTCCCTCGATCTGCTTGTAGGCGGTCCGGATGTCGTCGTTGTAATATTTGACGGGCGTCGGCATATCGCCGGTGATGATCTCCGCGGCGTCGTGGTAAAGGCCGATCAGCGCCGCCCGTTCCGCATTCAGATGCCGCCCGTAGCGCACATTGCCGATCGTGCACAGCCCGTGCGCGATCATGGCCACCTCGAGCGAATGCTCACTAAGATTTTCCGGGCGGGCGCTGCGCATCAGCGCCCAGCGCTCGATGTATTTCATCCTTGAAACCGCTGCAAAAAAAGTACTGGTCATGTGTTTCACCTCATAAAGCGGCACGTGCCGCAGATTTTTCTTTTACTATCTTATCATGGAAAAAACGGGTCGGACAGGGAAAATTCTGTTATAATCATCTGTAGAATGCAGGAACGGAAAGGAGATCGGCTGATGAGTGATATTTTCAGATTAAATGACAGCGGCAAGGCGCAGTATACGGAGATCGCCAGCCGCGACGGCCTGATGATGAGAGGATTTCTGCACGTTCCGGACGGGGCGTCGCCGCAGAATAAGGTGCCGCTGGTGATTATCATGCATGGTTTTACCAGCAACCGGATTGGAAACGGCAAATCCAACATGATGCTGGCATGGCAGCTCTGCCGGGAAGGCATTGCCAGCCTGCGGATGGATTTCATCGGCAGCGGCGAGAGCGACGGCAATTTCGAGGACATGACGGTGCTGACCGAGCTGCGGGACGCGGAAGATCTGCTGCAGTACGCGAAGACACTGGATTTTGTGGATCCGGCCAGGATTGCGGTGCACGGCATGAGCCAGGGCGGCCTGGAAGCCATGCTGCTGGCGGGCACGCATCCGGAAGAGATCGCCTGCGTCAGCCTCTGGTCGCCGGGATTCAGTATCGGCCTCGAGTGGGACAACACGATGATTTCCCCGGAGGACATAGAGAAGATAAAACGGCAGGGCTATTTTGACTGCGCCTCCTGGAAAGTCGGGAAAGGCTATTACGACGATGCGGTGAATACCGACAGCTACAGCATCGCGGCGCAGTATCACGGGCCGGTGCAGATCGTGCACGGCACGCAGGATGAGGTCGTGCCGCTTCGCTACTCGATGATGCTCAGGGAAGTGCTCGGTGACAGCTGCCATCTGATCACGGTGGAAGGCGCCAATCACGACTACGAATCGCTGTACTGGAACGGACTGCGGCTGCAGTATGCCGTGGATTTCCTCAAAGCGCAGCTGCTGCAGTGACATAAAAATGACAGCCGATGCGGTATGTACCCGGGAAACCGGACATATCCGATGCGGCTGTCATTTTTATATGATGAAATTTACTGTCCTAGATATGATTTCAGCGCTGGCAGCGCATTTTTCATATCGTGGAAGCCGAGGCTGTAGTAGTGAGCCAGCAGATCCATGTCGCCCTCAAAGCGTTTCATGTGGATCGGCTCCGACGGATACAGCGCGAAGCTGCGGCCGCGCCGGCAGTCATTTTCCAGCTTATCGCACATGTTGTTGTAGCGGTCGCGGGTAGCGGCCATGTCCTCCAGGAGATTCGGATAATCGTGGTAGAGCAGATGGCTGAATGCCCCCGGATCCTTGTCATCGCGGCGGAAATCCTTATCCCGCGTCCGGATGACGACGATATGATCAAAATTCTGCTGCAGCGCCCAGTCATACGGCACCTTCTCGGCGATGCCGCCGTCGAGGTACGGAATGCCGCGGATCATGACAGGCTTTGACACGTACGGCACCGTGGCCGACGCCTGTATCGCCTTGAAAATCTGGCATTTGCCCCGCTCGAAATAGGTCGCCTCGCCGGTCAGGCAGTTGGTGGCGACGACGACGAAACGGCGGTGCGGGTCGTTGAAGCGGTCAACGTCAAAATCCATCGTCGGCAGGATCGTATTGAACAGATAGGAAAAACCGGTGATGCCGTGATCGCTGAAAAAGGCACCGGCACCGCAGTAGCGCGGGTCGTGCCGGTATGTCAGGTTGATCCGTCCGCTGAGCCCGATATTGCCGGACATATAGCCGATACCGGAAACAGCGCCGGCGGAGACACCGATCACCGTCTGAAAATTGATGCCCGCTTTCATCAGGGCATCCAGCGCGCCCTGCGTGTAAATGCCGCGCCATGCACCGCCCTCGAGGACGAGGCAGCCGTCCTGAATCGTGTCACTGCTGTGTCCGTGCGGCAGCTTATTGACATGTCTGAAAATCTGCATGAAAATCAAAACTCCCTTTTTATGGCAGCGGAAATCCGCTGATATTCGAACTTTTACAGCTATTCTAGCAGACTGCCTCTGCCCGCGCAATATTCAGGATGCCGGATGTGTATACCCCCGCGCCGTCCTTTTTCCTTTCATAATGATGCCGGCAGGGGATGCGCATTTGATATGACCGGCAAGAGGATACATGGTACAATAAAGCAGGGAATTGCGGTTTTGGAAAAGGAGAAATAACTGCCTCTGCCGCACAGGGACTCAACCATTGGTTGAATCCCGTAAAATCAACCGTTGGTATGTGTATTTTCTCTCATCTGCATGTCATGATGAGATCAGAAAGGAGGAGCCCGATATGGACGTAAAGAAAACCGGAAAATTCATCGCCGCCTGCCGGAAAGAACAGCATATGACGCAGGCGGAACTGGCCGAAAAGCTGGGGATCAGCAATCAGGCCGTTTCCAAATGGGAGACCGGCCGGTCCATGCCGGATGCCGGCATCATGCTGGCGCTGTGCGGCCAGCTCGGCATCAGTGTCAACGAACTTCTGTCGGGCGAAAAGATCATCATGACGGATTATCAGAAACAGGCGGAAGAAAATCTGCTGAGAATGAAGAAAAACGAGGAAGCTGCCAACAGGCGTCTGCTGGCCATGGAAAATGTCGTAGGGTTCATCGGTGCAGGTGCGGGCGTGCTCCTTCTCCTGACCGGCATCATCGCCGTGCAGGCAGCCGGCTGGAAACTGCTGCTGCTGGCGGCCGGCGCTGTGCTTCTTGTGACAGGCGTCGTCTTCGCCATGAAAATCGAGCGGGAAAGCGGATACTATAAGTGCAGCAGCTGCGGGTATGAATATGTGCCGGAGAAAAGCCGGCACCTGATGTCGGTGCATCTGCTCCGGAGCCACTATATGGTCTGCCCGCACTGCGGGAAGCGGTGCCTGCAGAAAAAGGTGCTGACGAAAGACCAATAACACGGCTGTTCCCGTGGATATGCAATATCTCAGACAATAAGCGGCGATACAGCAGAAACGTATTGCGCGGATAATGGACACCTGAAAAATGCTCCCCATATGACAGATTATCTGCCATATGGGGAGCATAATATTATGCGGATTTTTCCGGCTGCCAGGAAGCGCAATATTCAGGACGCGGGATGTGTATCCCCCGCGCCGTCCTTTTTCTCCTGCACCATGATGGAGGCGTAGCGCAGCATCTGCTTGAGCGAATTGATTCCCAGCTTGCTGTAGATGTTCCGGTTGTGGTAGCGCAGCGTGGATTCCTTGATATTCTTGATCTGCATGATCTCCTTGGTGCCCTTGCCCTCCATGTAAAGCTGGAAAATCTCCTTCTCTGTCGGTGTCAGGCTCTCCATGCCCTGCAGGAAAAGCTGATACTGGTCCGGGTCCACTTCTTTCTTGCGCGAATACGCCAGCCGCTTCATTTCCCGCTCGTGCTCGATGTCTTTATTTTCCAGAAAGGCAAACAGGTCGTCGA
Organism: uncultured Eubacteriales bacterium; assembly: GCA_900319355.1. Taxonomy (GTDB): domain Bacteria; phylum Bacillota; class Clostridia; order Lachnospirales; family Lachnospiraceae; genus Bilifractor. Next base: position 16,282 of record ONOC01000013.1, read on the forward strand.
TTTCCTGTACGGAAGAATCGCTCTTTTTTCCCTCCTTGTAATCCGCGATGCTCTGCAGCACCGGCTTGACATATCGCCGGCTCATGAAGAAACCGAAGAAGACGGCGATGCCGAGCAGCAGCAGGACAATGATGGTGTTCTCCAGCAGGTAGCGGATGTGGTCCGATTTGAAATCCGTCTCCGGCGCCATGACGTAGAGTTCCATGGTGCCGGCATTCTGCGGCAGTGCCAGGCTGCTCTGCATGCCGACATAGGAGTCGGTACTGTCCGTATAGCGGTAAAGCCCGTCGCTGATCTTTTTCCGCGAAAAACTGCCGGACGGAGCCAGATAATATCCGTTCAGGATGCCGCAGCTGAAGCACTGCGCGGTATCCGGCTCCTCGGCCGGGCCCCGGCATGCCAGGAAAGACAGATGCTTCATGGAAGATGGCTGCACCAGCGCTGTTTTGAAAAAACTCTGGCTCAGCTCGTACCCGCAGACGCCGAGATAAGTGCCGTCGTCCAGATAAAGCGGCGTGTAGATCAGCATGGACCTCTCCGAAGTGCCGGGCAGCGTCATCATCGAGGACAGGGTGACCGTACCGTTTCTCACCGAATCGTCGTCGAAGTCGAACGGGAGCTGGCGCGTATCAAATTCCAGTTTCCATTTCCGGTGCGGCATGATCGAATAGAGGTCGGCAGCGTCGACCTCGCCGCGGTAGAGAACCAGCTCCTCACTGGAGCTGTTGTATTCCCCGTTGCGCAGATAGAGACCGCTCTTTGACGTACCCGCGTTTTCAATTTTCGAATTTACCGTTGTATTCAGAATGATGAAGGCACCCGAGCAGCCGGTCCGGTAGATCCGGTCCATCAGCGGCTGAAAAAGGATGGTCTCCAGACTTTCGATCGCCTCCAGATTGTCATTCAGGTCGGCAAAACGGATATTTTTCTCATTGAGATAGCTGGCAATACTGCTCCTGGTTTCCTCCGCGAGCAGGGACGTGTTCAGCTCCAGGCTGTCCATACGGGTGAACACATCTCTCCGGAACACATCCATCTGAAAAGACAGCTTCTCATTGTATACTTTCCCCGTGCTCTCCGAGCGGCCGATCATAAAGTAGCCTATGAAAATGGCGGTCACGATGGCAGCGGAGACGATCAGCATATACAGAAATAATTTCCCCCTCAAAGTTCGAAAAGGAGAGGTGAGTTTTCTCCCATCCTTCATATCTCTATCCCTTCGTCTGGCACAGCAGATCCCATAGCTGCTGCTTCAGCACGGCAATGTCCGTGCCGTTCTCAAAGTCCTGTGTCAGGGTACTGCGCCGCTTGCGCAGTTCCGTGTAGAAACGGTTGGTTTTCTCGATGTAGCCGGCGCCCTCCGGCAGCGGATCGAACCGGCAGGTGTCTTTGACCGTCCGGATGGCGCTGTATACGGCACTGTAAGAAGCATCTTTAAAAGTATAGCTGTCGATGCTGTCAAAAGAATCCTTCACAACCGGCATATACCCGGTCTCCGCCGCAAATTCCAGATTCCGGTCGCTGTCCAGGAACCAGCGCAGGAAAACGGCAGCCGCCTTTTCCTTCTTCGCATCCCCCGCCGTGCAGCAGATGCCGCATCCCGTCTGCGGCGCCACGTTCTCGCCGCCCTCCGGCTGCGGCAGCGGCAGAACCTGCAGATTCATCGGCTCACTCGTATTGTCGCTGTAGGTAACCGTGTTATTGAAATACAGGATGGCGGCGGAGGAGCCGACACCGGCCGGCACCTCACCGGTCATCATCTGCGTATTGGCATACTGATCGGAAACGATGATGTCCCCGCGGATCAGCGATTCGGCAAACTGATCCCATACCGCATGGAAGGTGTCGTTCTCCGTATCATACCATCTGTCCTCCGTGGCAGCGTTCACGCCCAGAGAGCGCGCATAGAAATCCACATTCTGCAGAATATAGTCGAAAGCGCAGAATGGTCTGCCGGACCACTCATGATACGCACTGGCTGCGGAGAAAAAACCATCCCAGGTGGAGAGGCTGTCGGCCGTGATGCCGGTCGCCTCGCTGAACCGGTTAAATTCCGTTCCATTGATATAGAGCAGTCTCGTGGACTTGCAGATCGGGAAGACCGTCAGCTGGTCATCGATGATCCCCTCGTCCAGAAATTCCGGCACAATGCCGGACAGTTCATCCTCGGAAAAATCCTGCTTCCAGTCCACCAGATTGTCGGTGCCGAGGGCGGCGGCCGAACCCGGGTAGCAGGTAAAAAGATCCGGCATGCTGCCGGCGCCGGCCTTGCCCGCCTGGGCATCCAGAAGCTGCTGTCCGATTTCGGAAGCATTGGAGACAAGGGTCACGTCGATGACGACTCCCTTCTCCTTGCCGACAGTTTCATTGAATTCATCGATCAGTTCATTCATCGGTGACTGCGCCTGTTCTCCGTATACATGCCACATAGTCAGCGTCACAGGATCGCTGGCGCTGAGATTGCTGCTCTGGCAGCCGCACAGAAAAGAAGAGGACACAAGTACCCCTGACAGCAAAATGCTGGTAAATTTAGTAATAGTTCTCATAATTATCAGAAAAAAGCTGTAAATTTTAAAAAAATAAGGCCTCATCCCATCAAATTGCCCACTTTTGACGGGGTAAAAAAAGGGGAAACAGCCTATAGTGAGCTTGTAACAAATATATCATACAACGGCAGAAAAAGCTTAGCAAGACCAGAAGGAGGGATTGATTATGCTGAAAAAGGAAAAGAAATTAACAGCGCTTATGCTCGTCGGGTTACTCGCACTGATGCAGGTAACGGCCTGCGGATCCGGCAAGAATAAGACAGGAGAAACCAAGGCCGCAGAGACAAAGGCAGAAGAGACCAAGGCAGCCGGAAAGGAAACAGAAAAGAAAACCTTCGAAGGCACAGAAGTCTCTACCTCCCTGTTCTCTCTCACCTATGCAGACGACTGGACCTACAATGAAGATGAGACTTCTGACAGTGACAGCTATTGCTACGTATCACTTTCCATTCCGGACGGTGACACCACTCTTCTAGATGTCTCCATATCCGCTTCGGTGGAAGATGCTTTTTCTTACAGAGACGATCTGCACTATAACGGCATAGATGCCTATGAACTTGTAGAGGAAAAGAGCATTGATACTGTCAATGTCGGCGGTGTTGAGTGCGTGGAATGTGAGACCACCAGCTGGGGAGTGCCGCAGCTCCTCTACATGGGTAGAGATGAAGCATCCGGCACAACCGTTTCCGTATCGATCTACGACGATTACGAAGACATCCGGGTAAAGGACCTCGTTGATTCCATTACATTTAGTCTGGAGGACACCGGCAATGTGGATCCTCCGTGGCCGTGGAACGGCGAAGCCTTCTCGACAGATGCGACGCACACCTACGGCGTGGGAAGCAAAACGGTAACTTCCGAATGGCTCAAGCTGGATGATTACGTGGAATCCGTAGATATTTTCTCCGGACGCGTGGAAGCGATCGGCGACACCGTATGGGTACTCATGGACAATGTCCTTTATGAATATGAATACAAGGACGGCGCCCTCAACTACATCAGCGAAAAAGATCTGAGTGATGAAGGCGACTATGAGGAACTCTCTTCGGATAGCAGCGGCAGACTGTATGTATCCGGCTTCATGGAGCAGATGCTGATTATGGAAGACGGTGAAATTGTCACAAGAATTGACAATGTGGACAGCGTGCTCATGCATCCGAGCGGCACCTGGGGCATTTCATCATTCTACCAGCAGCCGCTGGAGAAAGTTACCCTGAACGGCGAAAGCGCCTCTGTCGAAGAATGGCCGATCCGGTCAACCGAGGAAACGAGCAATGCGTTCATTTCCCAGAATCACGTATATGTGACCGGCGTATCAGCCGACAAAGACAACCAGACAGTCTGGGTATATGACACAGAAGGCAATCAGCAGTTTGAATTCGGCAACGCCGAACTGGGAGAACCTGGCTGGATGGGCTCTGTATCCGACGTAGTGGAGACAGAAAACGGCTTTATTGTTCTCGACGGCAATGTCAGAACACTGTTCTTCTACGGCACCGACGGTTCTCTGATCGCAGAGGTCGGAGACGGTGATCTGTTCGGCACCTTCTATCCGTGGATCAGCTCCGCAACAGTAATGTCTGACGGCAGCGTCCTGGTAGCACTCGTGGAAGAACGAGAAGATGAATCCGCTTACGAGCTTCTCCTCTATAGACTCAGCGGTTTCTGATGAAAAGTTACACGGATTGATAGAAGTGGACAAATTTAGAGGGAATACGTAAAGTCTATAAATTTTAGAGAAAATACATAAAGTCTACAAATTTTAGAGGAAATACGTAAAGCCTACAATCTATCAGGGGGAATATGCAAAGCCTGCATATTTTAGAGGAAATACATAAAGCCTACAACATTTGGAGGGAAAATGGTATGAAATACGAGATTAAAGGAGGAAATCTTCCCGTAGTTGAGTGCCATCTGGAGAATGGCGAAGGGATGATTACAGAGAGCGGCAGCATGAGCTGGATGTCTCCGAATATGAAAATGGAAACCAAGGGCGGCGGCGCCAAAAAGGTGTTCGGACGGGTGTTTTCCGGCGAAAATATTTTCCAGAACGTCTACACCGCGCAGGGCGGCGAAGGCATGATCGCATTCGCTTCCAGCTTCCCGGGCTCCATCATTGCATTTGACATTGCACCAGGCAAATCCATGATCGTCCAGAAAAAAGCGTTTCTCGCATCGGAAACAGGCATTGAGCTTTCCATAGCGTTTAACAAAAAAATCGGATCCGGCTTTTTCGGCGGCGAAGGTTTCATAATGCAGAAACTGTCTGGACACGGCGTGGCCTTCATCGAAATTGACGGCTCTGCCTGCGAATACGAGCTGGGTCCCGGCCAGCAGATGATTGTGGACACCGGCTATCTGGCAGCCATGGAAGAAACCTGCAGCATGGATATCGTGAAAGTACCGGGCGTGAAGAACCTGCTGTTCGGCGGCGAAGGCATCTTCAACACCGTTATCACCGGCCCGGGCAGGATCGTCCTGCAGTCCATGCCGATCGTCAATGTGGCAGCATTGCTGGCACCTTATATCTCCAACAAGAACTCATAACAGCGGACCGGCGCAGCAGCGGCGGATGAAAAAGGAGGCGGCATTTTAACACCGCCTCCGTAAAAAGGCAATGAAAAACTCCCTCTCAGGCAGACCGGGATCAGACAATCCCGCCTGCAGGAGAGGGAGTCCCTTTATGTATCGGCAAAACTGAAAACTGCCCGGCAGAGGCATTCCCGGCGGGCAGATCTGCTATAATACCGGAAGCAGCACAATATCGCAGTATCCCCTCTGCCCGACGGAATACAGCAGCACAGGTGGAAAACTGCAGAAAAAGGAGGCCCGCCATGTCTGAATGGAACCCTGATCTGTATCTGAAATTCAAAAACGAGAGAACACAGCCTGCGCTGGACCGGGTAAACAGGATAAGGCATCTGCCGCCCGACAAAGCTGCCGATCTGAGGTGCGGCCCCGGCAGCAGCACGGCCGTCCTCCGGGACGCCTTCCCTTCGGCACAGCTGATCGAAATCGACAGCTCGGAGCTGATGATCCGGCAGGCCCGGGAAAAACATTCGGAGCTTACATTTCGCCATGACGATGCCAGAAATCTGGACGGCGGCGTCCTGCTTCATTTCCGGAGATTCATCTTTACCGCGGTGAAATAACATGCGGCTTAGAAATTATCGGCCGCAGGATTGCCGCGAGATCATGCAGCTGTTTCGGAACACCGTCCATACGGTTAATGCCGGGGACTATTCGCCAGAGCAGCTGGATGCCTGGGCACCGGAAAATATGGATGCGGCGCAGTGGAATCATTCTCTTATGGAACATTTTACGGTTGTGGCGGTGGATGACGATGGAAAAATTATCGGCTTCGGCGACATCGATGCAGCGGTCTATCTGGACAGGCTGTTTGTGCATGCGATGCATCAGGGACAGGGCATTGCCTCGGCCATCTGCGATCAGCTCGAGAAGTCGGCGGCGGGCACCGTCACGACGCACGCTTCTGTTACGGCACGCCTGTTTTTTGAGGGGCGGGGCTACCGGGTAATCCGGCAGCAGACTGTCTGGAGAAACGGTTTGAGCCTGACAAATTTTGTGATGAAAAAAGGGTAGAGAGAAAGTCTGACCGGTCAGAGGAAAAACTGGCGGTTGGACTTTTTTTATGGGGAGAGGGAGAAAAAAGAGAAATTTAAGCAATATCTGACTATTGAGGGTAGAAAAGTGTACTGCTTAATATTTATAGTAGAGCTTAGAACGACTTAGAATGAAAAATTTAGCGCCACAAAAGTCATTGAAATTCTAAATAAACCAGGACTTCAGTATAATAGTTCGTTCGATCTGGCCGAAACGGAAAAAATAAGAAACGGATGAGGTTTCGCTGAGTACATGCTGGCAGGAATATGATTTGTTTTAGAGATATTATTTATTAATAATCGATTTGATTCAAGCGGTGACAAAGCTGTATTACTTGATAAACGAACGGATTTTTTGACATATTTAACAAAGGGTAATAGGTGATATCATGCAAATGCTGTACATAATTGTGATATTATAGTATTAATATGGAAAAATACATGATAATTTGCACATATTGTTATTTTGGAAATAATGAAGGGGAGTTTTTATGTATCTTGCACATTTGATTATTGATTCAAATGGAAACAGACGAGAACAGACATTAAGAGAACATTGCCGCAATGTTGCGCAGTACACGTCTGAATGCATGAAAACGATAGGTTTGCAGGCTTGTGGAATGCTTGCTGGCTTGCTGCATGATGGTAAAGGAACTGATAAGTTCCAGACTTATTTAAAACAAGCGGCAATATATACTGCTTGTGAACGAGGATATATTGCGAAATCGGATTTGGGTCAACCATCAAGAGGATCCGTGAATCACACTTTCGCCGGAACGATCTATTTGTTTGATAAATACCACAAGGGGACAGACTTTTGTGCCGATCTGACCGTGGAGGTGATTTCCTGTGCAATCAGTTCTCATCACGGGTTGTTTGATTGTATGAGTCTGGATGGAAAAAATGGATTCGAACATCGCGTGAAAGATGTAGATCGCATAAAGATCCAGTATGAACAGGCCAAAGAGGCTTTTGAAAACGAGATTTCTTCTGTGGAAGAATTGGAAAAGCTGTTTAGTGAGGCACAGAATGAGATATCAGTACTCGTTAAACGTTTTTCTGATCATTATTTTCAAAAGGATAGTACTTCCACGCAGATTATAAATTTTGTTTATATGCAGATATCATTGCTGGTAAGAATGCTGACGTCAGCATTGATTTATGCAGACAGAAGAGATACCGCTGAGTTTTATGATCAGAAAAATTATGAAGATAAAATAGCTGATTGGAATGAAAATATTATTTTCTTTGAGAAGAAATACAATGCTCTTTCCTCAGGCCAAACCGGTGGAAATGATGATGCGATTAATATAGTGCGAAGCGAGATATCCAGACAATGTATGGAATTTGCTGAAAATCCAGAAGCGATTTATCGTCTGAATGTTCCAACGGGAGGAGGGAAAACACTTTCGAGCCTTCGATATGCTCTCCATCATGCTGCCAAGTTTCAAAAGAAAAAAATAATCTATGTGATTCCATTGCTTACAATTATTGATCAGAATGCTAGTGATATTAAAGAATATTTAAAGGAAAAGACCGTCCTCGAACATCATTCTGATGTTGTAAGGGAAGATATGAATCAAGAAAAGCTTAAGGAATATGACTTGTTGAAAGATCGGTGGTCCGCACCGGTAATTATTACTACGCTGGTGCAGATTCTGGAAATCTTTTTTAGTGATAAAACATCAGCAATTGCAAGAATGAGAGCATTAATGGGTAGCGTAATTATTTTTGATGAAGTGCAGTCAGTTCCTTTAAATATGCTTGCGCTTTTTAATTCAGCATTAAATTTCCTTGCTTGGTACTGTGGAACAACGATCATTTTATGTTCAGCTACACAACCGGAGTTTAATACCTTTAGGAAATATCCGCTTGATATTTCCGATAAAACCATGGTATCGCTTCAATGTTCTGAAATGCAGGTGTTTAAACGGCAGCAATACCATAACTTGTGTGAAAGGGAGATATCTCTTGACGAACTAACGGCGTTGGCATTGAGAATAGTGCGGAAACAGAATCCTCTTATGATTGTGTGCAATACGAAATCTGAAGCCATTAATTTGTATAAAGGCTTATCAAAGCATACAGATTTGCAGGTAATGCATTTATCAGCTGGAATGTGTAAAGCGCACAGGAAAAAGGTTATTGATGTAATAAAAATGAAATTATCTGAAATACAGACACATGCTAAGGATGAAAGATTTGTCCTTGTTACTACACAGCTTGTTGAGGCTGGGGTAAACCTGTCTTTTCGTTCGGTTATTCGTTTGCTGGCAGGAAATGATAATTTAGTACAGTCTGCAGGTCGTTGTAATAGGAGCAATGAGTATCAGTGCGGCGATGTATATTTGGTGAGATTGCAGGGGGAAGCAAGTAGTCTTCGTCAGCTTCCAGACATTGTAAAGGCGAAGGAGGCATTGCTAAATACTATTCATGATTTACAGGACAAATGTGGATTTGTACCGGAAAGCAAGGAATTTATTGCTGATTATTATAAAAGGCTGTTTAAACAGATGGAATTGGATAAGGTTATATTATACCCATTTAATGATAAAGACAATAAAACGTGGTATATGGTAAGTTTGCTTGAGAACAGTTTGGGCATAGATAAGGATGTGACATATTGTTTGCACCAACCATTTGCATCGGTTGGTCGATATTTTAAAGTGTTTGATGAAAGCACATTTGATGTAATGGTTCCTTATGGTGAAGGTAAAAAGCTTATTGAGCAAATGCGTTTTTTGGATTGCCATAATTTGCCTGTTCCTGTAGCGATGCTTCGAAAATCCAGTGATTATATAATTCAAATTTATGAATGGCAGAAAAAGAAATTGGAGGGGAAAGGTCTTCTGGAATATGATAAGGAAGGACATTTCTATTATTTGAATTCGAGAGCTTACAATGAAGCAGGACTTGATATTGAGGCTGAACTAACCGCGGAAGAGCTGGCAATATAAATAGAGGTTAGAATATGAGTATTAGAAAAGAAAAGGAATACTGGACAAGCAGATTTTATAAAGAAAATTGTATCGAATATAAGGTCTCCGGGGAGTTGGCACTTTTTGCAGACCCGATTACGTCGGCTGGTGGAGAAAAGACAACATATAGCGTACCGACATATGAAGCATTAAAAGGAATTACCAAAAGTATATATTGGAAGCCAACATTTATTTGGGTAATTGATAGTGTCAGAGTTATGAATCCTGTAATGACAGAATCATGGGGAACACGGCTTATCAATATAAATAAAAGACCTGGTGCGTCCAAAGAAGCGGATATTGCCAATTATACATACCTTGTCAATGTACTCTATCAAGTGAAAGCGCATATTGAATGGAATAAAAATCGACCTGAATATATTAAAGATAGAAACTATAAAAAGCATTATGGGGAGTTTGCGAAGGCATTATTGAAAGGAGGCAGGCTTCCGGTTTTTCTGGGAAAAAGTGAATGTTGTGCATATGTTTCAGTATGTGAGTTTGGAGCAGGAGAGGGATATTATGATCATAGCGGAGAAATTAGCTTTGGATACATGTATCATGGCATTACTTATCCAGATGAAGCGTATTCTGAAGAAACAAAAGAGAGGCTGACATTGAATCTTGCCCCGGTAATAATGAAAAACGGAATAATTCAGTTCTGCCGACCTTCTGAGTGTATGCATCAGACTATTCGGACTGGAACTGTGAAGCAGTTTAAAGAGAAGGAGGAGTAAATGCCATTATTATATGACTTGATTGAAACGTATGATACGGTGCAGGAACATGAGTTGGATAATATATCAGAAAAAATTGCGCCTATTGGACATTGCTATGTCAGTAATGGCGGCGGCGTTATTAATTTTCGAATAGATACAGATGGAAATTTTACGGATGCATCTATTGATGAACAAAGTGGTAGGACATTGATTGCAGCGACGGAAGAATCAACTGGAAGCAAAACAGGAAAGAATGCGTCGCAGAAACCGCATGCCTTGAATGGCAGTATGCAGTCCATCTCGTCAACACACTATGTAGACAACAGCACAGGGAAAAATCTGGCTTATATAGCGTATATGAATCAGTTGAAAGCATGGTGTAATTCAGAATATAGTTGTATACAGATTAAAGCCGTCTATAAATATCTATCAGAGCATGATCCGATTGACGATATGATTGCAACGGGAGTTTTAGTTCCTGGAAAAGATGGAAAATATAATATAGAAAAAATAAAAAAAGTGTTAGTTCGTTGGAAGGTTGGTCCGGACGAAAATGATACTGAAAATACATGGGAAAATAAGACGGTTTTACGATCTTGGACGGAATATTATTCTAATATGCATCAAAGAGAAAGTGAAAGGCAAGTGATTGATGGTATTAGTGGGAAACTTTGTGATCCTGAGAAAAAACATCCCAAAAGCATCAAAGCATACCCGAAGGCGAAATTAATATCAGTTGCGAATGAAGAAAAGTTTATTATGAATTATACCGGAGAACGTTTTACCGATTTTAAAAACAACGATCAGGGAATACATATCGGGTACCAAAATGCACAGAAAATACATAATGCGCTTACATGGCTGATTGATACTCAGAGTGTTCTTATCGCGAGGAGTGCAGTTTTTAAGAATAATCAAAAAGCAAAGCCGCGATTCCTTGTATGTTGGAATCCACATTACCAAGGGATCGATAACAGAATTAAGGGGTTGGGAGGATTATTAGGGTTAGATAAGAGGATAGATAATTCGTCAGGGATATATCAGGATTTTTCTACACAGTTAAAAAAACTCGTGTACGGAAATTCACATGAAATAGTAAGCGGGAAAGTATCGGTTTTTATGACTGATTGTGTTTCTGAAGGGCGATTTTCTCCTGTGATGTATCGCTCATATTCAGCAAATGATTTTTTTAAGAAGATAGAACAATGGTATAAGAAGTGTGTTTGGTATAACAAGACATACGGATATAAGATATATTTTCCATCTTTGTTTACAATTGCGAAATGTGCGTATGGAACTGAAAGGATTATTAACTTATCAGGGAACGAAGTGCCAAAACTTGATGTGCCGGATAATATGTTTAAAAATACGGTTGATATATTGTTGCACGTAGTTCTTGATAATCGCAAAGTTCCGGATAGCATTGTACTGCGGTTAGCTCAACAGGTTTCTACGCCAGAACGTTTTCGCGGAAATGAGAAATACAGGTATAAGAATTGGGATTTAATCCTCGATACTGCGTGCGCTGTCCTTCATATGCACCATATGGATATTAATTTTAAGAAAGGGGAATACGACATGGAACTTAATGAGAATAATACTGACAGAAGTTTTTTGTTTGGGCGTTTGCTTGCTGTATGTGACACGGTGGAAAATAAAGCAATGGCGCTGAAAGCAATCAAAGCTGGAGAAAAAGGATATGATCATAGAAATACGAATGCTATGCGGATGTGGAACACGTACACAGCTCATCCTTGGACTTGTTTTGAGAATCTGCGCAGATTGTTGAATCCCTATTTGAATGAATTTAACTATGGCGGCAGAAAAAAGTATGAAGATGAAATCCAGAATATTTTTATCAAGCTGGATAGTTCGGCACATGATATTAATCGTCCTCTTTCGCCGGAATACCTTATGGGATTTTATCTGGAAAGAAAAAAATTGACTATGGATAATAATAAGCAAAAAGAACATGCAAAAGCTACGACGGCTGAAAAAAATGCAGAAACTATAAAAGCAGAAAATTCACAGTAATATATGGAGGTTAAACATATGAGTGACAGTGTTATGAACAATAAGATTGATTTTATGGCGATAGTGACAGTAGAAAATGCGAATCCGAATGGTGATCCGGCAGGCGGAAATCGTCCGAGGCAGCACTATGATGGCACTGGATTTATTACTCCTGTTTGCATTAAGAGAAAATTGAGGAATCGTCTGCAGGATATGGGACGGAATATACTGATTCAGCAGAATAATCGACCAGGCACGGAATTTAGCAGCATTGTTGAAAGATTGAATAGCGTGCCTGAAATTAAAGAGGCTCGGAAGAATAAAGCAAAAGATAAGAAAAGCAAAGATAGTGGTAACAACACAGCACTTGTTGAGAAAATCTGTCAATATTATGAAGATGTAAGGGCGTTTGGTGCAACAATCGTGTTACAAAAGAAAAGTGAAAATGAAAGTGGAGACTCTGTTGGCATTCGTGGACCAGTTACAATCCAAACAGTGACAAGTATTGATTCGGTTGATGTTGAAGATGTGCAGATTACTAAAAGTACAAACAGTACACCGGAAGACAAAAAAGGATCAGATACAATGGGGCATATGTATTGTGTTCGTTATGGTATTTATGTTATTAAGGGATCAATAAATCCACTTCTTGCTAAGGGCACGGGCTTTTCAGAGGAAGATATGAACGATATCAAGGAAGCTTTAAGGACACTTTTTGTAAATGATGAATCTGCAGCGCGTCCTTCGGGAAGTATGAATGTTTATAAATTATATTGGTGGAAACAGGATGCCCAGAATATCCGATATTCTTCCAAAAAGTTATTTGACACTGTAAAGATTAAGAAGAAGAACCCTGATGAAGTTATTAACAGCACAGATGATATTGAAATAACCGTGGAGAAACTGCCGGATGGTGATATTACGCCAGAAATCATAGAGGGTTTTTGATGGCCGATGACGAATATGACGAGGAAGAATACCTCCAGTTATCAGGCATTCAACACTTTTTATACTGCAGAAGACAGTGGGCTTTAATTCATATTGAACAGCAATGGTGTGAAAACGGGTTAACAACTGATGGTATGCTGTTTCATTCACGAGTTCATAATGAACAGGAACGAGAAATGAGGAATGGGAGACTTACCATAAGAGGACTCAGGGTCAGCTCCAGACAATTAGGAATTAGCGGAATCTGTGATGCAGTAGAATTTAGTAAAGCAGATAATGGCATCACAATAAATGGATATGATGGGAAGTGGGAAGTCCTTCCAATTGAGTATAAACGAAGCCAAAAGGACATTGTTGATGCTGATGCGGCACAGCTTTGTGCAGAAGCCATGTGTCTTGAGGAAATGCTATGTTGTAATATTCCAATTGGCTTTTTATACTTCGGAGCAGCACATCGTCGACAGAAAGTAACGTTGGATGCGCAGCTACGAGAGAAAGTTCACGATACTATAGCCGAAATGCATCAATATTATAGCCGTGGTTATACACCGAAGGTAAGACCTAAAAAGGGATGCGGAAAATGTTCATTAAAAGATATCTGTTTGCCCAATATTACCAAAGTGCGTTCTGTTAGAAGATATATTGACGAAAAAGTAGGTGACATGGATTGAAGAAGTTACTGAATACTTTATTTGTAACGACGGAAGATATATATCTGGCAGAGGAAAATGAAAATGTTGTCTTATATAGAAAAGATAAAAAAGTGGGACAGTTTCCGCTGCATATTCTTGATAATATAATAACTTTTGCATATCCTGGGGCTTCTCCATTTTTGATGGGAAAGTGCGTAGAACGTGGTATTGGCCTTACTTTTATGAAGCCGAATGGTAAATTATTATGTCGTGTTAATGGCATAAGTCATGGTAATGTTCTTTTGCGGAAGGAACAGTATAGGATATCCGATGACGAGAAACGAGCGATTCCGTATGCGCGTAATATGATTCTCGGAAAGATATATAATGCACGTTGGACACTCGGACGTTATGAACGGGATTATCCGATGAGAATCAATATCGAAAAAATTAATAAGGCAACCCAAATACTTAATCAGTACATGATTGATATTCGGAAGGCAGATTCGATGATACAACTGAGAGGTATCGAAGGTAACAGTGCTGCTGAATATTTTTCGTGTTTTGATGAAATGATATTGAATCAAAAGGATGATTTCTTTTTTGCGAATCGTAATCGCCGGCCTCCGTTAGATAATGTCAACGCAATGCTATCGTTTTGCTATACGCTATTGGCTTCTGATTGTGCAAATGCTTTGGAGGCAGTAGGATTAGATGCCTATGTAGGATTCATGCATGCGGATAAACCGGGTAGACAATCACTGGCATTGGATTTAATGGAAGAGCTGAGATCCTCCTTTGCAGATCGCTTTGTATTATCAATGATAAATCAAAAACAAATATGTAAAAAAGATTTTTATAAAAGTGCCGATGGAGCAGTGAGGTTTACCGATGACGCTAGAAAACAAATTGTTATTGCATGGCAGAATAAGAAAAATTCGGAGATAACACATCCATATTTACAGGAGAAAGTAAAATGGGGATTGGTGCCATATGTTCAGGCATTGCTTTTATCTCGGGTAATCAGAGGAGATTTGGAAGAATATCCACCATTCTTATGGAAGTGAGATAATGCTGATATTAGTAACTTATGATGTTAATACAGAAAATGATGCTGGGAAAAAACGTCTTAGGAAAGTAGCTAAAGTCTGCATTCAATATGGGATTCGCGTTCAAAACTCTGTATTTGAGTGCAATGTTGATGCATCGCAGATGAAATTATTGCGTAAAGCTGTTATAGATGAAATTGACCCGCATAAAGACAGTGTAAGGTTCTATAATCTTGGAAATAAATATGCTGGAAAAGTTGAATGTTATGGAAAATCAACAATTAAAGACCAAGAAGGAGTATTGATTTTTTAAAGTGCGAACGTATATCACTCATGTATTGCTCGGATAGTTCGCACCGAAAAAAGGTTGTTATTTTTAACAAATATTTTCGTAAAAGTTCGTGACCACGAATATTGTCAATATATTCAAGCATTTTATTGAGTAATACCGACAAGATATTACAATAATATTGTTATATTTTGCCGTCCCCGCCCACACGGGCGGGGCGGATTTAAGTCAATTGAGGTTTTTGCTGAAATGGTTGTTGATGTGTCCCCGCCCACACGGGCGGGGCGGATTTAAGTTGTTCCAAACAGACGAAGCAGTTGAATGAATACTGTCCCCGCCCACACGGGCGGGGCGGATTTAAGTACTGACGAATAATACTGATCCACATTAATCTTGGTCCCCGCCCACACGGGCGGGGCGGATTTAAGTCACCAAGCATATAGGTCTTGTATACGGTCTTTGCCGGTCCCCGCCCACACGGGCGGGGCGGATTTAAGTCAGAGCCTTTTGAACGCTCTGCGTAAAATTACAGTCCCCGCCCACACGGGCGGGGCGGATTTAAGTCTTTGAACCAGCGTTTACAAGGGCAAGGGCACCGGTCCCCGCCCACACGGGCGGGGCGGATTTAAGTTTTGATGATTTGGTTGGGTATGATTCCGAAAACAAGTCCCCGCCCACACGGGCGGGGCGGATTTAAGTAAGAT
>ONOC01000013.1:31857-32786 GCA_900319355.1 uncultured Eubacteriales bacterium
GTCCCCGCCCACACGGGCGGGGCGGATTTAAGTAAGTCAATCGTGCAGCCATTGCCATCTGCAATGGTCCCCGCCCACACGGGCGGGGCGGATTTAAGTCATAAGTATGATGACAGACTTCAGCCCTGAAGAATGGTCCCCGCCCACACGGGCGGGGCGGATTTAAGTAATTCCGTAAGGTCAACGGTTTCAAGCGTGTTCAACGTCCCCGCCCACACGGGCGGGGCGGATTTAAGTAAGATATTTTGGGGTATATCAATACTGCTATAGGTCCCCGCCCACACGGGCGGGGCGGATTTAAGTGAGCTCGATCCCGCAGCCACGGACAAGAGCGCCGTCCCCGCCCACACGGGCGGGGCGGATTTAAGTATCATCCCATGACAGCGCTTTACCGGTGCCAGTTGTCCCCGCCCACACGGGCGGGGCGGATTTAAGTAATGATCGTAGTCGGGAAAGTCTTGTCCGCGCCGGGTCCCCGCCCACACGGGCGGGGCGGATTTAAGTACAGACTCATCGCGACGGGGACCGTCGACGAGCGTCCCCGCCCACACGGGCGGGGCGGATTTAAGTGAATTTAAAATAGGTTATACCGATTCGCAGCATCGTCCCCGCCCACACGGGCGGGGCGGATTTAAGTAAGGGATGGTCGACATCTTCAAACGGATCTGTAGTCCCCGCCCACACGGGCGGGGCGGATTTAAGTAGCCGATACAAGACACAGCTCAACACGCTGACCCGTCCCCGCCCACACGGGCGGGGCGGATTTAAGTTACATCGGCCGGGTGCCGATGGCCCAAGTGGCTGAGTCCCCGCCCACACGGGCGGGGCGGATTTAAGTAGTAAAATCCTTCCGACATTTACCACTGGTATGGTCCCCGCCCACACGGGCGGGGCGGATTTAAGTACGCACACTACAAAAACGGAGGAGT
>ONOC01000015.1 GCA_900319355.1 uncultured Eubacteriales bacterium
GTGGAGAAAGTTTCGGATGCCATTATCCGTTCGAAGGCAGGCATCAAGGATCCGAACCGTCCGATCGGTTCGTTCCTGTTTCTGGGTCCTACCGGCGTGGGCAAGACGGAACTTGCGAAGACGCTGGCGGCTGCTCTTTTCGACAATGAGAAGAATATGGTCCGTATCGATATGAGTGAGTACATGGAGAAATACTCCGTGTCCCGTCTGATCGGAGCGCCGCCGGGATATGTCGGCTACGATCAGGGCGGTCAGCTCACGGAAGCCGTAAGGAGAAAACCATACTCCGTCGTGCTGTTTGATGAGGTGGAGAAGGCACATCCGGATGTGTTCAATGTGCTTCTTCAGGTTCTGGACGACGGACGTCTGACGGATTCTCAGGGCAGGACCGTTGATTTCAAGAATACGATTCTGATCATGACAAGCAACATCGGTTCTCAGGAGCTTCTCGGCGGTATCGACGCGACAGGAGAGATCCGCGAGGAGGCAAGAAAACAGGTGGAGCAGGAACTGAAGGCACATTTTCGTCCGGAGTTTCTGAACCGTCTCGATGAAATCATCATGTTCAGACCGCTGACGAAGGACAACATTGCGCATATTGTAGATCTCCAGATGGAAGATCTGAATGCGCGTCTCGCCGAGAGGCAGATACATATCCGGTTGACGGATCGGGCAAAAGATTCTATCATCAATGCAGGTTATGATCCGGTTTACGGAGCGCGTCCGCTGAAGAGATACATTCAGAAGCATGTGGAGACACTTTCCGCACGGCTGATCCTTCAGGGAGATGTGCATGAGGGCGGCACCATTACCATTGATGCCGATGACCGGGGGAATCTGACAGGAGGTGTATCATAATGAAACTGCCAAACGATCCGGCTATGCTGCTGAGTCTCGTGAATATGAGACTCCGCGATCAGTATAAAAGTCTTGATGATTTCTGTGCATCGGAAAATACCGACCGCAGGGAGATCATGGAGCGACTGGCGGAGGTCAATTATTACTACGACGAAGCGGCCAATCAGTTTGTACAGAAGTAATACAGGCAGGGCTGCCGCGATTCTGCGGCAGCCCTTTTTTGTATCATGAAACGGTACCGCCGGCATGACTCGTGTCATCCGGCGGCTGCGCTGCAGATGAAGCCGGATATGCCGCGTGTGTGCTGCTGGCACGACCCGTGTCATCGGATGGCGGGATCCCGGGACGGAGTGAAAAATGAGCAGTTACGAATCTTTTGCATCGGTATACGATATGTTCATGGACAATGTGGATTATGATGCCTGGTGCCGGTATCTGACCGGTCTGCTCGGAAAGTTCGGTGTACAGGACGGTCTTGTGTGCGAGCTGGGCTGCGGCACGGGGAACATGACGGAACGTCTGGATGAAGCCGGATATGATATGATCGGCATCGACAGCTCTGCGGACATGCTTGATATCGCGGCGGAGAAAAAAATCGCCGACGGCCGCGACATTCTGTATCTGAACCAGGACATGAGAGCCTTTGAGCTTTACGGCACCGTCCGCGCGATCGTGAGTGTCTGCGATTCCATGAACTATATTCTGACGGAGGAAGATCTGCTGAAGGTCTTCCGTCTGGCCAATAATTACCTGGATCCGGGCGGCGTGCTGATTTTTGACATGAACACGGCCGGCAAATATGCCGGGATCGGAGACAGCACGATCGCGGAAAACCGGGAGGGCGGAAGCTTTATCTGGGAAAATTCCTGGGATCCGGAAAAACAGATCAACGAGTATGATCTGACACTGTTCATTCCGGAAGAAGACAGCGGGCTGTACCGGCGGTATCATGAGATTCACCGGCAGCGGGCGTACCGTGTGACGGATATCAGGCGGCTGATCGAGAAGGCCGGCATGATTTTTGAGGGCGCGTACGAGGCATTTACGGATCACGCGCCGACGGACCGCTCGGAGCGCATCTGCTTCGTGGCGGGAGAACATGGAAAAAAGCTGACTGAGGAGGAAAACTGATGGCAGGTGAAAAACTGAATCCGGTCATTACGGATATGAAGAAATGGATAAAAGAACACGGAGATTATATGGTACGTGCAACGGCAGCGGACGGAACCGTCCGTGCCTTTGCGGCGAGAACGGACCGGCTGGTCGGTGAGGCGCAGTCCGATCATCATACCAGTCCCGTGGCGACGGCCGCGCTCGGGCGGCTTCTGACGGCCGGCGTCATGATGGGAACCATGCTGAAGGGTGAGGATGATCTGATCACCCTGATGATCAGGGGCGACGGTCCGATCGGCGGGATCACCGTGACGGCGGATGCCTTCGGCGATGTCAAGGGATTTGTATCAAATCCGGACATCTGGCTTCCGGCAAAGGCAAACGGCCACCTGGATGTGGGCCGCGCCGTGGGCCGCGGCGTGCTCACGGTGGTCAGAGATCAGGAAGCCGGCGATCCCTATTCGAGTCAGGTCAATCTGGTATCCGGAGAGATTGCAGAGGATCTGACCGCCTATTTTGCCACCAGTGAGCAGGTTCCGTCATCCGTGGGACTGGGCGTGCTCGTCGGACAGGATACAAAGGTGAAGCAGGCCGGCGGCTTTATCATTCAGCTGATGCCGGGATGCAGCGATGAGACGGTGGAAAAGCTCGAGGAGAAGCTGAAAACGATTCAGTCCGTGACTGATTTTCTGAAAAAGGGAATGACGCCGGAGGATATTCTTCAGGAGATCCTCGGGGATATGGGACTGGAGATCCTTGATACACTTCCCGCGCAGTTTTACTGCAGCTGCAGCAGGGAGCGCATGACAAAGGCGCTGATCACGCTCGGACAGAAGGAAATCACAGACATGATCAGCGACGGGAAGCCGGTAGAGCTGAACTGCCGGTTCTGCGGCAGAAAATATACGTTTACCGTTGATGAGCTGAAGGAGATCCTCCGGCAGAGTCAGGCGTAACCGTATTTTGCGCGCATGCGGATCCAGAAGAATACGGATACCGCAAGGGATACGGCCTCGGTGAAGGTCTCGGAGAGCCAGATGCCGTCGAGTCCCAGAAATAACGGGAGAATCAGAAGCATGATGACAGGCAGCGCCAGGGACCGCACAAAGGAGATGATGGCGGATACCAGTCCGTCGCCCAGCGAGGTAAAGAAGGACGAGGCGTAGATCGTGTATCCGAAAAACAGGAAGCCGATGGAAAACAGGCGCATGCCGTGCTGTGTCATGAGCTGAAGGGATTCGTCGTAGCCGACAAAAATCTCCGTGAGCATCGGCGTCAGTGCGATGGCGAGAACCGTCATGGCCACATCAAAAATGCCGATCAGCACCAGGCTTCTGCGGAAGACATTCTTCATTTCATCTTTATTTTCCGCACCGTAGTGATAGGACATGATCGGTGCGGTTCCCTGTGCGTAGCCCAGCAGGATCGCCGCAAAGATAAAGGACAGATACATGATGGCGCCGTAGGCGGCAACGCCGTCCGCGCCGGCGAGATTCAGAAGCCGGTTGTTGTACAGGATCGAGACGATGGAAGAAGACATATTCGAGAGCATCTCGGAGGATCCGTTTGTGCAGGCCTTCAGAATAACGCGTCCCGTGAACCGTGCGCGCACGAGGCGCAGCAGCGAAGAGTTCTTCCTGATAAAGTAGACGACGGGCACGGCGCCCCCGATCAGTTCACTGATATTCGTGGCGACCGCGGCCCCGACCAGACCTCCGCCCGCCACACCGACCAGGAGAAAGTCCAGAACGATGTTCGCAAGACCGGATGCCACGGTGACAAGCAGGCCGAGACGGGGCTTTTCCGCGACATTAAAATAGGTCTGGAAGGAAGTCTGCAGCATGAAAAAAGGCATGGTCAGGGTGGCCTGTCTGCCGTAGGTGACGCAGTAATCCTGCAGGGTGCCGGAGGCGCCCAGCCATCCCGCCAACGGCCGCATGATCAGTTCAAAAAACACGGTGGATACGATACCGATGATAAAAGTGAGCAGAATCAGCATGGAAAAATACTGGTCTGCTCTTTCTTTATGCCCTTCGCCAAGGGTCTGGGCGACGATCGCGGCACCGCCGGAGCCGAGCATGAACCCTACGGATCCGATGATCATAAAGACCGGGAAAATAATGTTGACGGCGGCAAAGGCCTCTTTGCCTGCGAAATTGGAAACGAAAAATCCGTCGACGATATTGTAGATCGATGTGAAGACCATCATGATCATGGAAGGCACCGTGTAGCGGAGCAGTCTGCCGTAATCAAAATGATCAGATAAGCGGATACGCATAAAAACCTCTCTCTTATTTCGTGCCGCCGGACGCATCTCTGCAGCGAAGGGCGGCGTGATCTGTTTATTATACCATATATTAAGTAGGGGAAGGCAAGGTGACGGTCATTCTCACCTTAAAAGGCGGCGCTGCGGAACGCGCCTGCTGGCGCAGGCTTGAACGGGTCCCCGCGCTTTTCGCCTTATCAGGTTCGACTGACCGGGAGATACATCGGCTCTGTGAAGTCGCTCAAAGGCTGATACATCCGACGGCCGTCTGCAGGAGAGAATAACCGGAGATGACAGATTTCCGCCTTCCTTTTATAATGGTCGTGAAGTCTTTGAATAAAACGGAGGAGGTTGTCATGTCGCTCCAGTTTATTGCCGGACCTGCCGGCTGCGGAAAATCTTTTCAGGTCTGCCGTCAGATGATAGAGGAAGCTGTCCGTGAACCGGAGAAGCAGTTTCTCGTCATTGTGCCGGAGCAGTTTACGATGCAGACGCAGAAGGAAATTCTGGAAATGCATCCGAAAAAAGGCCTGCTGAATATCGACGTCCTGAGCTTTAACCGTCTTGCGTGGCGTGTGTTTGAAGAGGTCGGGGGAAACCGTCTTCCGGTTCTGGAGGATACGGGAAAAAATCTCGTCGTCCGCCATGTGATCATGAACGGCCGCGGCAGGCTGAAGATCATGCAGGGTTCTCTGGAGAAGCAGGGGGCTTCGGCTGAAATGAGTTCTCTGATTTCGGAGCTTCTGCAGTACCGCATTTCGCCTGAAGATCTCGATGACTGGGCAGAGGCACAGCGCGGCGGACGGCATGAGCGTCTGGCACTGAAGCTGGAGGATGTGAAGACCGTGTATACGTCCTTCCTTTCCTATCTGCAGGATCATTATCTGACGACGGAGGAGGTGCCGGAACTTCTGTGCTCTGTGATCGACCGCTCGGCACTGATCCGCGGCAGCGTCATCGTCATGGATGGCTTTACCGGTTTTACGCCGGTGCAGGAGCAGGTGGTTTCGAAGCTTCTGAAACTGGCGGATTCGGTTCGCGTGGTCGTCACGTGCGGCAGCCCGGAAGAACTTCGATACGGTAAAAATCTGCACAGTCTGTTTCATATGAGCCGGGAGATGACCGACAGAACGACGGTGCTGGCCCGTGAGGCGGGAACGGAAATCCTTCCGGCGGTGTGGCTCGCACCTTCAGGGAAGAGCCGGTTTGCCCACAGTCCGGCCCTCTCTTATATGGAGGAAAATCTGTTCCGGTACGGGGAAAGGAAACCGTATGGAAAGCCGCAGACGGAGATTGCGGTCCTGGAGGCACAGGATCCCGTCTCGGAGATGCGTGCGGCGGCGGAGCAGATCCGGCGGATGGTCCGTGAGGAAGGATACCGCTGGCGGGATTTTGCCGTGGTCACGGGAGATCTCGATACGTACGGGCGTGCGGGCACCCGGATTTTTCAGGAGGCGGGCATTCCGTACTTTCTTGATCAGAAAAAGTCAGTGCTTGACAACCCGGCGGTGGAATTCATACGTTCGGCCATCGATATGGAGATCCGGCAGTACTCCTATGAAAGCGTATTCCGTTTCTTAAGGAGCGGCATGACGGATTTTTCAGGACAGGAAGCCGACGATATGGAAACCTATGTGCGCGCGCTCGGCGTGCGCGGATGGAAAAAATATGACGAAGAGTGGACGAGGATGCCGAAGAGCGGTCCGGGCGGCGCCGATGCGGAGGATGAGCGTGCTGAACCCGCGATTCTCGGCTACAACCGGCTGCGTGAAAAATTTACCGGTGAGATGCGGGAATTTCATGAGGCTTTTCACGGGCGGCAGATGACGGCGGAAGACCGGACAAAGGTGCTGTACGGCCTGATTGTGCGCCATCGGCTTCAGGACCGGCTGGAGGAGATGAGCGATCGTTTTTCCGGGGCGGGCAACGCGGCAGGAGCAAAGGAATATTCGCAGCTCTACAGGGCCATTATGGACCTGCTGAACCGGATTGCCGTCGTGCTCGGAGATGAGCGGATGTCCATGAAGGAATATCAGCAGATTCTCGACGCTGGATTTGAGGAGATCGCGATCGGCGTCATTCCGCCGGGCGAGGATCAGGTCATGATCGGCGATATCGAGAGGACGAGGCTTCGAAAAATCCGCGTGCTCTTTTTTACCGGGATCAATGACGGACTGATTCCGAAACCGTCGGTGCAGAAGGGCATTCTTTCCGAGCCGGACCGAAGCCGTCTGGAGGAGGGAGGCGCCAGACTGAGCCCTTCCGCCCGTGAAAAAATGTTCCGGGAGCGTTTTTATCTTTATCTGGCGATGACGAAGCCTTCCGACCGGCTGTATCTCTCTTACGCGAGAACCTCCGCTGACGGAAGCGCGGCAAAGCCGGCCGGTCTCATCCATGTCATCAGGCGCCTTTTTGCCTTCTCGGAAAAGTTGGAGGATCTGCTCCCGGTTCTTACGGAGGAAGAACTGTACCGGCAGGATCTGACCAGACTGTTTGAGACGCCCTCCGGCGAGAGAGCCTATCTGCTGAAGATCATGCAGGCGATCCCGGCCTCGGAGGTACCGGAGGAGGCGGAAACGATACTGAGAAGAATCCGCAGAGATCCTCACAGAAGAGTCCGGGCAGAACGGCTGCTTGAGGCGAAGACAGCGGGCTGCCGTGCTTCCGCGATCGGGAATGCCCTGGCGGAAAAGCTGTACGGGACGGATATTGAACTGTCAGTCACGAGACTGGAGGAATTTGCCGGCTGTCCCTACAGGCATTTTCTGGACTACGGGCTCCGGCTTCAGGAGCGGGAAGATTTCGAATTCCGGCTGCGCGATTTCGGTAACGTGATGCACAGGGCGCTGCAGATTTTTTCCGCTGAGGTGGCGGAAAGGGGACTTTCCTGGCGGAGTCTGACCGACAGCCAGAGGAACGGCCTTGCAGATCTGGCGCTGCGGAGCGCCGCGGGAAATTACGGCAACGCGGTCCTGATGAGTTCCGGACGGAACCGGTACGAGATCGAGCAGCTCAGTGAAATGCTCCGGCGCACGGTCTGGGCGCTGCAGAAGCAGATCATGAAGGGCGCTTTCGAACCCGACCGGTTCGAGTTCCGTTTCGGCGGCGGGACGGACACCTCATCTTTTGCCGCAGGCCATGCCGTGATGAACCTCTACGGCCGGATTGACCGGCTGGATGTCTGTGACGCGGACGGCGTGCGCTACCTGAAAATTATTGACTATAAGACCGGGAGCCGGGATCTTGATCTGAACCGCGTGTACAGCGGGCTTCAGCTGCAGCTTCCGCTGTATATGCGTGAGGTCTGTGAGGAGCAGCAGAGACAGCTTCCTTCCATGACGGCGGAGCCGGCGGGGATTTTTTATTACCATATTCAGGATCCGCTTGTTGATGAAGCGGATGCGGATGCGAGAGATGAGGAGATTCTGAAGGCATTAAGGCCGCTTGGCCTGGTGCGGTCTGAAAAACCGGTCCAGCGGCTTTTTGATGCGGAAACAGAGGAGGGACAGACCTCCGATGTGCTGCCCGCCGGGGTAAAGATCGGGGACGCGGAGAAAGCAGACAGGAGCGAAAAGAAAAAACCGGCGAAGGCCGCCCGGGGCCGGGAGGATTTTTATATCCTGCTGGATTTTGCCGGGGAGAAAGCCCGGGAGCTGGGAGAGGAGATGATGCGGGGAAACTGCGCCATCAGCCCCGCCCTGCAGTTTCAGGGGTCGAAGGAAACGGATGAGTGCACATACTGCGAAGGCTGTGATATCTGCGCGTATGACGAGAGACTTGAGGGATACCGGCACAGACTGGTTAGAAACGAAACACCGGATGATGTGATACGTCACATGCAGAACGCCCTGGCGGGTCAGGACGGAGAGCAGGCAGCCGGAGACGAAGCCGGCCAGACTGCGCATGAGTCAGACGGATACGAAGCCGGTCAGGCGGCCGGGGATCAGTCCGGACGGAAGGCGGCAGAGGCAGCCGGAGACGAAGCCGGCCAGGCGCGTGAAGGAGGAAGACCATGACGGCGGAATGGACTGAGGAACAGAAAAAAGTCATTGATCACCGCGGGAGAAGTCTTCTGGTTTCGGCGGCAGCGGGTTCCGGCAAAACGGCCGTGCTCGTCGAAAGGATTGTCCGTATGGTGACGGATCCGGACCATCCGGTGGATATCGACCGGCTGCTCGTGGTGACGTTCACCAGAGCGGCAGCCGGAGAGATGCGCGGCAGACTGCAGGATGCGCTGGAAAAGAAACTTGCCGCGGATCCGGAAAATGAGCACCTGCAGCGGCAGGGCGTACTGATTCATCATGCGCAGATCACGACGATTCACGGATTCTGCAATTACGTCATTCAGAATTATTTTCAGCGGATCAGTCTGGATCCCGGTTACCGCATCGCAAAAGAAGGAGAACTGAAGCTGCTCCGCGAGGATGTGATGGACAGGATGCTCGAGGAAGAATACAGCGCGGAAGATAACGGCGATTTTATTCGTTTTATCCGCACCTTCGGTGCCGGCAGAAATGATGAGAAGGCTGCAGAACTGATCGGGCAGGTTTTCGATTTTTCCATGAGCCATCCGTACCCGGATGAGTGGCTTGACCGCTGTCTGGAGATTTATTCGAACAGCACGGAGGATTCTCTGGCATCTTCGGCATGGGTGAAAAATCTGACGGCATCCGCCCAACGGGAAATTGCCGATGCGCTGGAGGCGGCGGAGGAACTGTGCGAACGTGCTTCCGGCGCGGAGGAGCTTGCGGGGAGCCGGGCGGTGCTCTTCAGTGACTGCGAAAAACTCCGGGCGCTGCTGCAGACGGATTCTTTTTCGTCTCTTCGGGAGAAGCTTCTGCACACGAAGTTTGACCGGTGGAAGGGTGCGAAGACAAAGAAGCTGCCGGACATGGTGAAGATGGCGGCAGAACTGAAGGCGGCGCGTGACAGCGCGGTAAAGCCGGTGGTCAGGAATCTCAGCGAGGGCATTTTCTCCTCTTCGCTGTCAAAGCTGGCGGAAGACCTCTCATTCATGCAGCCCTGCATGGCGGAGCTTGTCCGTCTGGTCCGGAAATTTACGGAAAGCTTTGCGGAAGAAAAAAGAGAGAGAAATATCGTGGATTTTTCCGATCTGGAGCATCTGGCTCTTTCTGTTCTGGAGGAGAAGGATGCATCCGGCAGAGCGGTGCGTACCGATGCGGCGAAAGAACTGGCGTCTGTCTATGTGGAAGTCATGACGGATGAGTATCAGGACAGCAGTGCCCTGCAGGAGGCTGTTCTCCGGGATGTATCAGGGGAAGAGGACGGACGGCATGACCGTTTTATGGTCGGCGACGTGAAGCAGTCCATCTACGGCTTCCGTATGGCGAGGCCCTCTCTTTTCATGGAAAAATTCAGGACCTACCGGGAGAATCCGGATGCCGGCGGTGACAGGATCGATCTCAGCCGGAATTTCAGAAGCCGGCCGGAGGTGCTGGACACGGTGAATGCCTTTTTCCGCCGGATGATGATCCCTGAGGTCGGCGGTATTTCGTATGATGCCTCACAGGCCCTGTATCCGGGGCACAGTTCTTATCCGGCGCTGCCGGACGCCGGATTTCCGGAGACGGAGCTGCTGCTGGTCTGCCGGGAGCGGGAGGCGTTCGGCGAGATCAGGAACAGGGAGGACAGGGTTGCCCTGGAGGCGCAGGCGGCAGGAACCAGAATTCTCTCCATGGTGAACGGCAGAACCTGTATCCGGGACGCCGGGACGGGAGAGCTGCGGCCGGTGCATTTCCGCGACTGTGTCATTCTGCTCCGTTCATCTCAGGGCTGGGCAGATACCTATGTGAAGACGCTGCAGGAACTGGGCATTCCGGCTTATACGCCGGCAAAGAGCGGCTATTTCTCCGCGCCGGAGGTCCGGCTGGTGCTGGATGTGCTGACGGTTCTGGACAATCCCGAGCAGGATATCCCGTACGCGGCCGTGATGCGGTCGCCGATCGGAAGGTTTACTGACAGGGAGATGGCGGAAATCCGCGCGGCATGCCCGAAGGGAACCTATTATTATGCGGTGCAGCAGTATGCGGGCGCAGGCGCAGATGAGGCAGAGAGCACCGGCGCGGACGCAGATGAGACAGAGGGCACCGGCGCGGACGCAGATGAGACAGAGGGCACCGGCGCGGATACAGCTGAGGCAGAATATGCCGGCGCAGGCGTGAATGAGAGTGCAGACCAGGAGGCCGGGCTGCGTGAAAAATGCGTGAAGTTCTGCGCCATGCTGAAAGCTTTCAGGGAACGGGCTTTCTATACACCGGTGCACACCCTGATCGAGGAGATTCTCAGGGAGACCGGATACGAAGAGTACGCCGCCGCCATGCCGGCGGGACGCCAGAGGCAGGCCAATCTGTCCATGCTGGTACAGAAGGCTGTTGAATATGAGGCGACAAGTTACCACGGCGTCTTCAATTTCGTCCGTTACATTGAGAAACTTCAGAAATATCAGGTGGATGAGGGCGAGGCCGGCATCAGCGCGGAGGACGAGGACACCGTGCGGGTGATGACCATCCATGCGAGCAAGGGACTGGAGTTCCCCGTTGTCATCATCGGCGGGCTCGGCAAGCAGTTTAACGAGCAGGATGAAAAGGGAACGGCAGTTCTTGATGCGGATCTGGGCGTCGGACTGAAAAAAATCGATCCCGACCGCCGCACAAAGGGTGAGACGCTGCTGCGTTTCGCTGTCCGGAAGAAGAAAAAAGATGATCTGTACGGCGAGGAACTGAGAATTCTCTATGTGGCCATGACGCGTGCGGAGCAGAAGCTGATTCTGCTGGGCTCCGTGGACAGAGACGAGGATATGGAGAAGATTTTCCGGAAGCAGCGGGAGGCAGATCAGATGCGTGACCTCGGGAACGGAGCCGCTCTGCGGACGCTGCATTACGATGAACTGATCCGGGCGAAATCATATCTGGACTGGATTACGCTGGCCATGCCGGACGATCACATCGTAAAAATCCATGAGGTGACGCCGGAGGAAATGGCGGCGACGGAAACACGCGAGAGGCTGAGCACGGCGGATGCCGTGGCAGAACTGGACAGACGCACAGATCCCGGCATGCCGGACGCTGATCATACGGAAGATGGGCAGGATCAGGATCACGGCAGAAACCGGCCGGCCGGCACACTGGAGGCTTTCCTGGACGCGCGGGATGCTTTCTGCTATCCTTATGCGAGAGCAGCAGAGCTTCCGGCGAAGATGACGGTCACGGAAATCAAGAAGCGTTCCGTGGAGGCGATGATGGAAGAGCGCGGAGAACCGCTGTATCCGGATATGGACCGGACGGCGGTGCCGTACATTCCTGATTTTATGAAGGAAAATCCGGATTCGGAGACGGAGGGTGCCGTCAGGGGAACCATTTACCACAGTTTTATGGAGCATCTGGATTATCAGGCGATGTCTCGTGCAGAGGATGAGACAGAGGAGCTGCAACGGCAGATCCGGGAACTGACGGAGCGGGGGATTTTTTCGGAAAAAGAGGCTGCCTGCCTCGTGCCGGAAGATTTTGTCCGTTTCCTCGGGACGGATCTCGGGAAGAGAATGGCGGATGCGGCACTGGCCGGAAGCCTGTTCCGTGAGAAGCCGTTCGTGCTTGACGTGCCGGCAAAAGATATTGACACATCATGGCCTCAGGAAGAAAATATTCTGGTGCAGGGTACCATCGATGCGTATTTTTCTGAAACCGGTGACGACGGGCAGAAATATTACGTGATCGTTGACTACAAGACGGACCGGGTGAAGACGCGTGACGGCCGTGACCTGACGGAAAAATATGCCACACAGCTTCAGTTTTACCGGCGGGCGTTGGAGCAGATCACGGAGATTCCGGTGCGTGAACTCTGGATCTATTCCGTGACACTCGGAAGGGCGGTTCCCGTGCCGATGGGCGCGAAGACACCCCGAGGCGCATTTTCCGGCTCATTACAGTGAAATTATTTCAGTCAGAACGAAGAAAGGCGAATATCATGATCAATCAGACGATGGAACAGCTGGGCAAGGCACCGTCAAAAATCCGCGAGATTTTTGCGTACGGATGCAGGCGCAGGAAAGAGATCGGAGAGGACAAAGTCTTTGATTTCAGCCTCGGCAATCCGAATGTGCCGGCACCGAAGGAAGTGAATGAGACCTATAAGGCGCTGATCGACAGCAGCTCCGATGTCTATCTCCACGGTTATACGGCCGGTGTCGGTGATGACAGCACAAGAGCTGCCATTGCGGATAATCTGAACAAGCGTTTCGGCACCTCGTTTCAGGCCGGGGATCTGTACATGACCTGCGGTGCGGCCGCTTCTCTGAAAATCACCATCACGGCGCTCTGCTGCAGCGGGGATGAGATCGTGACCTTCGCCCCGTTCTTCCCGGAATACAGGGTATTCACCGAGACCGCAGGAGCAAAGCTCGTGGTCAGCATGACGGATCCGGATACCTTCCAGATTGATTTCGACAATCTCGCGGCAGCGGTAACGGAGAAGACAAAGGCGCTCATCGTCAATTCCCCGAATAATCCGTCGGGCGTCGTGATCCGCGAGGAGGGCATTGAAAAGCTCGCACAGTTCCTTGAAGAAAGAGAAAAAGAATATGGTCATCCGATTTATCTGATCACGGATGAACCTTACAGAGAACTGGTTTATGACAGTGATGTCAGTGTGCCTTTTGTGACGAAGTATTACCGGAATGCCATCGTCTGCTACTCCTTCAGCAAGTCACTCTCGCTGCCGGGTGAAAGAATCGGCTATATTCTTGTGCCCGAAGAGGTGGAGGATTCCCGCGATGTATTTGCTGCCGTATGCGGCGCCGGCCGCGCGCTCGGCTATGTGTGTGCGCCGAGCATGACACAGCATGTGATCGAGCGGACCTGCGGTCTGGTATCGGACCTCGGCGTCTACAGAACCAACAGGGATCTTCTGTACAATGCGCTGACGGAGTATGGCTTTACCTGCGTTCATCCGGACGGGGCGTTCTATCTCTTCATGAAGTCGCCGGAACCGGATGCTTCGGCATTCTGCGAGAAGGCAAAGGCATTTGAACTTCTCCTGGTTCCTGCGGACAGCTTCGGCACGCCGGGTTATGTAAGGATTGCCTATTGTGTGACAACTGAACAGATCAGAAACAGCCTGCCCGCTTTTAAGAAACTGGCCGGAGTATATCATCTGTAAAAATCAGCGCACAGAAGAAAGACGGCTGTCGTCTGAAAAATTGAGCTGCGTTAAATTTGTGTAATTGAACGAAAAATATTTCGTAAAAAATGTGACGAAATTTTGTAGCGACGGCGGTCGGAGAGTGAACGCGGCGCAGAAAACGAAAAAAAGTTATCCACAAAATCGGTGGACAGAAAACCGCGAAAACTCAAGTTATCAACGAAGTTATCCACTTTATCCACAAAATCGGGCCTCAAACGGGTGGTTACATAACGATTTTTTAAAAACAGACGTTTTGTGAAACTTATCCAAATCGACAGGAAAACCGTTTTTTTCGTCCGAAGGCCTTGACTTTTAAAGTGAAAAACGAATAAGGATAAAACAGCGGAATTGTGTGCGTAAAACGTTAAATATCTGAAAATTCAGCAAATTATCATGCGGAACAGCGGATATCGCCCCGATATCGCTGCTTCCGCCGATGTGCAGGAGAGGAAACGATGTCCAGACTCAGGAACATACCCGGATCCAGAGACGTGATTGCAGCAAGTGAATTTGTCATCAGGGACGCGGAGGAAAAAAGGGGGAACTGGCCGGAGATTTTTGACCATAAAGCGCTTCCGGAGATTGAAATCGGTATGGGGAAGGGAAGATTCCTGATGGACATGGCGGAGCGGTACCCGGACCGGAATTTTGTCGGGATAGAGATGCAGAGCAGCGTGCTGTTCCGTGCGATCCAGAAGGCGGAAGTCCGGGCCATGAAGAAGACGGCACCGGAGGGAAGCAGTGATCCGGCGGTGATCCCGGCTTCGGTAACGGACGGCAGACCGGGCGTATGGAAGGGCTGCAATTTCCGTTTTCTTCTGATGGATGCGAGAAAGCTGACGGATGTCTTCGCTCCGGGCGAGGTCGGCTGGATCTACCTGAATTTCTCCGATCCGTGGCCGAAGGAGCGCCACGGTAACAGACGGCTGACGGCACCGGGATTTCTCAGGATGTACAGGGAGATTCTTGCCGACGGCGGAGGTGTCACGTTTAAGACGGATAACCGCGAACTTTTTGATTTTTCACTGGCATCAGTACAGGAGGAGCATTATCATCTGGAGGCGGTTTCCCGGGATCTGCATGCCGATGAAGCGCTCTGCAGGGATAATGTGATGACGGAGTATGAGGAAAAGTTCTCTGCAAAGGGCAATCCGATCTGCATGCTGAAAGCCCGTCCCTGAAGCGGGCGCTTTCGCTGTTTCAGAAGCACTGTGGCCCGGAATCAGTGCGCCCAGAAGCTTCGGGGCAGGTGCGCTGCCACTTCGGGACAGATGCGCTGCCACTTCGAGGCGGGTGCGCTGCCACCTGGGATCGGGCAGGCAGGCCGGGACGGGACAGGCATGGGATTATCTTCTGTGTATGTTCGACAAAAAACCGGAAGAAAACGGCAGATGTGACCGGCGTTTTTAACAAATTTGTGCCAGATGAAAAAAGGCCTTGATTTTTAAACTGCGAGTAATTATAATAGCATTCGTTGTTAAGGAACAACTTCACAGATCAGCGCCATTAGCTCAGTTGGTAGAGCAGTAGACTCTTAATCTATTTGTCCAGGGTTCGAGTCCCTGATGGCGCACGGAAGCACTGTTTTTGGTGGGAAAGCCACTGGGGACGGTGCTTTATTTTTGTCTTCCGGCAGAAAACCGCGTTAATACGGCGGAATATGACGGAAAGAATCCTGAAAAAGTTTACATGGCGTTAACATACGGATTCTTTTGGAGTTAACAGGGCCGGCTTTACAATGACAGAGAAGAAAGGATATATTGGTGGTGCTGTCACTGTATCTGTACATCGGAAGGCAGGGAGAAAACGATGATTTACATTCTGGAAGATGATGATAACATCAGAAAGCTTGTCAGCTATGCGCTGGAGCGGGAAGGATACGAGGTAAAGGGCTTCGCGGAGCCGAAGAGTTTCCACAAAGCCATGGAGGAAGAACTTCCGGAGCTGGTGCTGCTCGACATCATGCTGCCCGGAGAAGACGGACTGAGTATTCTGAAAAAAATCCGCCGCGATCAGAAGACGGAATCACTGCCGGTGATTATGCTGACGGCGAGAGACAGCGAGTATGACCGGGCGAACGGTCTCGATATGGGAGCGGATGATTATATATCCAAACCGTTCGGCATTGTGGAACTGACGTCGAGGCTGCGTGCGGTGCTCAGGAGGAGTCACAGAAAGGAAGAGGAGGCAAAGGTCTATGAGGTGGGGAAATTATACGTAGACCCCGGCCGCCATATCATCCGGGTCGACGATAAGGATATAGAACTTTCCTATAAAGAGTACTGTCTTCTCATCACGCTGCTGGAAGCGGAGGGACGGGTGGTTCCCAGGGAAGAACTT
The DNA here is from genome assembly GCA_900319355.1 of uncultured Eubacteriales bacterium. Classification (GTDB taxonomy): domain Bacteria; phylum Bacillota; class Clostridia; order Lachnospirales; family Lachnospiraceae; genus Bilifractor. The sequence continues at coordinate 15,776 of ONOC01000015.1, forward strand.
CTTTCACGCGTATGGGGCGAGTATTACGGTGAATCCAGAACGCTGGACGTTCATATCAGAAAGCTCCGCGTGAAGCTCGGCGACAAGGCGGGCAAATATATCAAAACGGTGAAGGGTATCGGCTATAAGCTGGAGAAGTGAAAGGCAGGTCCTGAAAAATGAGCCGCAGGATTTTTAAAGCAATTTTTCTGATTTCTGTTTTTATCTGTCTTGTCACCATGGTCGTGACGGCGTTCGTTCTTTTTCATTTTATGGAGAAAAGAACGCAGACAGAGCTGAAAGAGGCGCTGGAGCTGATCACACCGGGCGTGGAAGAGGAAGGAAACGATTATCTCGAGGACCTGGAGGCGTCTCATACGGACAGACGTATCACATGGATCAATGCCGACGGCAGAGTCCTTTATGACAATCAGGCTGATGCAGCCCACATGGACAACCACAGCAGCCGCGAGGAGTTTCAGGAGGCTGTCAGTTCCGGCAGCGGAAGCAGTATCCGTCACTCCGACACCATGATGGTGGAGACGATCTATTACGCCGAGAGACTGCCGGACGGCACGGTGCTCCGCATGTCCTCGGACCAGGACTCCATCTGGGCCATTTTCATGAGCCTGACGGAGCCTGCTGTTGTGATGTTCATGTTTATTGTGCTGCTGTCGCTCTTCCTCGCGCTGAGGGTTTCCCAGAGTATCCTGAAACCGCTGAATGAGCTGAACCTGGAGCATCCCGAAAATAATGACACCTATGAGGAGCTCCGGCCGCTGCTGAATAAAATCAGGACACAGCAGGATGTGATCCGCGAGCAGCAGCGGACAGAGATGGAGCGGGCCGAGGCGTTCCGGCGGGAGTACACCGCCAATATTTCCCATGAGCTGAAAACGCCGCTTACCTCGATCTCGGGTTTTGCCGAGCTGATGATGGACGGCAGCGTGCCGAAGAGCATGGTGAAGGAGTTCTCCAGAACCATCTACGATGAGGCGAGCCGCCTGATCACGCTCGTCAATGACATTATCCGTCTGAGTCAGCTCGATGACAGGAATGTGGAATACGAATGGACGACGGTGGATCTCTATGCGCTGGCGCGGGAGAACATCCGCGTGCTGCAGGCGGCCGCCGACAGAAAAAATGTCCGCATTTACCTGCAGGGGGAGAAATCGGAGATCCGGGGTGTACACCGTGTGCTGACGGATGTGGTCTACAATCTGATCGATAATGCCATCAAGTACAACAGAGAGAACGGAACCGTTGAGGTGTCCGTGATGCCGGAAAGCGATGGCCGTGCCGTCTGCCTTAAGGTAAAGGACACCGGCATCGGTATTCCTGAAAAGGATCTGGACAGGATTTTTGAAAGGTTCTACAGGGTGGACAAGAGTCATTCCAAGGCCGTCGGAGGAACGGGACTCGGCCTGTCGATCGTAAAACACGGTGCGGCTCTCCATCATGCAAAAATCGAGACATCAAGTGCGGTCGGCAAGGGGACGACGATCGCCATTCATTTCCCTGATAATTTCATAAATGATTGCACAGACGGGAATTAAATGTTAAAATAAACAACCGGTTTAATTCAGAGGAAAGTGCCTCAGAATCAGGGCACATGTCGCAGGACAGCAGTCATTCTTTGAAGGAATCCGCCAGGGGAGATTCAACAGGGACGGATTCCGGAGCAGGGAAAGGGGGAGCACTGCATGAGATGTCCGTATTGCGGTCAGGAGAATCCAAATAATGCGACCAGATGTTCCCGGTGCGGAAGACATCTGGAAAGGGTACGCGAGAAAAAGAAGGAGAAATCGATCCTTCTGATCGGTATCATTCTGGTTGCCGTCATTCTGGCGGCGGGCGTCGGCGCCATGTTCGGAATCTCGAATATTCTCAGCAACACGACAAATACAGCCGAGGAACCACAGAAAGTAACGATTGTGAGTACGCCGGAACCGACACCGCAGGAGAGCGTGACAGCAGCTTCTTCTGCCTCTTCGGAGCAGCCCGAAGAAGAGGTGGTGCCGCTTCAGGCTGATTCAGTGGAGGCGACACCGACGCCGACAGAGGCGCCCGTCACGGCGTCACTGGCAGATGTGGATGCGCTGAAAGCGCTTGTCAGCGACGGATACGGACAGGCCGGCGTGGCTTCATCCACGGCGACTTCTACTATTTCACAGGATGGTGTGGATAACGATCCGCACGTGCTTTACGACGGAGCAGACTGGAGCAGCTGGCAGGAAGGCGTTGACGGTCCCGGAAAGGGAGAATCGGTTACGCTGACCTTTGACAAACTGTACAGAGTCCGCTGTATCGCCCTGAAGCTCGGCAACTGGTATCATGATATTTCCTATTACACAAGGAACAACCGTCCGAAGCAGCTGACTTTTGTTATGGGCAGTCAGCAGTTCACTGTTGATTTTCCTGATGAGAAGCAGGTGCAGTACGTAGAGTTTTCGGACGATGTGGAATGCAATTCGATGCAGATCATTATTGATGACGTCTATTCAGGCGATCAGTATGATGATACCTGTATCTGCGAGGTAACCACTTACGGCAAGCCGTCCGATGGATCTGCTGCAGCGAATACCGCTGTTGTGACACCGGCACCGGATCAGGATACATCAGCTGATACAGCCTATTCTTCAGGCACGACCTACGGTTCAGGGACAGGAACCTGGAACGCGGGCACAACGGATGCGGGAACTTCCGGTGATACAGGAACCGGGACGTATGCAGACGGCACAGGTACATATGGTACAGATACATCCGGTACAGATGCATCCGGCACGGGTACAACCGGTATGGATACGACAGCCGGTACAGGCACGACAGGATAATTATGGCAAAAGAAGCGAAGACAAATGCGATGCGGATCCTCGATAAAAAGGGGATCCGTTATGACGTTCTGAGATATGAATGCAGTGAATTTACCGACGGTGTCAGCATAGCGGAGGCCGAGGGCGCCCCGGTGGATCAGACCTACAAAACCATCGTGACGAAGGGAAAGAGCGGGGATTATCATGTGCTCGTCATCCCTGTCGCGAAGGAAATCGATCTGAAGGCCGCGGCGGCGGTCTCCGGAGAAAAATCACTGGAAATGGTTCACGTAAAGGATCTGTTCGGCCTGACCGGATATGTTCGCGGCGGCTGCAGTCCCATCGGGATGAAGAAGCAGTTTGCCACCGTCCTGGATGAATCCGCCCGGCAGTACGACAGAATCTATATCAGCGGCGGCAGGATCGGCCTGTCCCTGTGTCTTGCACCGGATGACATTCTGGCCGTCACACGGGGCGTGATGGCGCCGATCGCGCGCTGAAACTGACTCGCAGCAGTTCGCTGCGGCCGGATCCGCGTAGCGCGCCGCTTCCGAACCACTCTGCGTGCAGCTGCGGCCGGCCATGGGTGAACAGGAACACGGATTCTGCTCAGCGTACATTTGGGGCTTCCAATTTTAAACGGCCCGTGATATGATACGAGCGAAACTGAGCTTTTGACAGATGGGAGGGAACAGACATGAAAATTACCAATATTACCGATGTTGATGCTTTCTTCAAGGCAGTTGATCAGTGCAAGGGACGTGTAGAGCTTGTTACCGGTGAAGGCGACAGACTGAACCTGAAGTCCAAACTGAGTCAGTATGTGTCTCTCGCAAATATCTTTTCCAATGGAGCTGAGATCCCGGAGCTTGAGATTGTATGCTCAGAGCCGGAGGATATCAATGTTCTGATGAAATACATGATTCAGGGCGCATAAGTCCGGATGAAGTGAAGAGAATCTGATCCTGAGGCGAAGGAATGAAGTTCCTTCGCCTCGTTGACGTAAAAAGAGAAAAAGAGAGGAGCGAAATGATATGGCAAAGATTGATATTATTTCAGGATTTCTCGGCGCCGGCAAAACGACGCTGATCAAGAAGCTGCTTGCGGGTCCGCTTAAGGGCCAGAAGGTGGTGCTTATTGAGAATGAGTTCGGTGAGATCGGCATTGACGGCGGCTTTCTGAAGGACGCCGGCATTGAGATCCGTGAGATGAACTCCGGCTGCATCTGCTGCTCGCTTGTCGGCGATTTTGGGACGGCGCTGAAGGAAGTCACGGAGAAGTATGATCCGGAGCGTGTTCTGATCGAGCCCTCCGGCGTAGGCAAGCTTTCCGATGTGATCCGCGCCGTTCAGAGAAACGCGGAGGCTGCACATCTGGAACTCGGCAGTGCGACAACCGTGGTCGATGTGACCAAGGCGAAGATGTACATGAAGAATTTTGGTGAATTCTTCAAAAATCAGATCGAGGCCGCAGGTACGATCATCCTCAGCCGCATGGACACACCGAAGGCAACCGATGAGAAGGTTCAGGAAGTCATTGCGATGATCCGCGAGATCAACCCTGATGCGACGATCATCACGACGCCGGTGGAGCAGCTTTCCGGACAGAAAGTGCTGGATACCATGGAAGGGGTAAAAATCGATCTGACCGCGCCGGCTGATGACGAAGATGATGACGCGGAAGAGGAGCATCATCATCATCATGATCATGATGAAGATCATGACAATGATGACCATGACCACGATGACCATGATGAGGATCATGACCACGACGACCATGACCATGAGGAAGAGCACGATCACTGCGGCTGCCATCACCATCATCATCACCATCACGGTCATGACGCGGATGATGTCTTCCAGAGCTGGGGCAAAGAGACGATCCGTAAATACACCAGGGACGAAATCAGCCATATCCTGAAGACGCTTTCTGAAGACAGCACTTTTGGTACGGTTCTCCGTGCAAAGGGCATGGTAGAAAATTCAGAGGGCGGCTGGATCTATTTCGATATGGTTCCGGAGGAAGCGGATGTGCGTGAGGGCGCACCGGAGTACACCGGAAGAATCTGTGTCATCGGTTCAGGACTGGCAGAGGATAAGCTTGCGGAGCTGTTCCACGTATCATAATACCGCCGGGAGGCGATAAGGAGTCATGTATGGACGAAGAAGAAATTGAAGTCCCGATTTATCTCATCACCGGTTTTCTGGAAGCGGGCAAGACATCCTTTCTGAATTTCACGATCAGTCAGGATTATTTCCAGATTGACGAGCCGACACTTCTGATCAATACAGAGGAAGGCGACGAGGAGTACGACGAAAAAGAACTGCTGAAATACCACACGCTGCTGGAAAATATCGAAGAAAAAGAAGATTTTTCCTATGATACGCTGCGGACCTTTCAGAGAAAGTATAATCCGAGCCGTGTGATCATAGAGTTCAATCCGCTGTGGGATGTCGACAAACTCTGGCAGATGAAGTTCCCGAGAGGCTGGGGCATCGTGCAGCAGATTGTCATTATCGATGCAGGCACGTTCACGGTATATCAGAAGAATATGCAGTCCCTGTTCGGGGCGATGGGCAGAAATGCGGATATGGTGCTCTTCAACCGGGCATCATCCGATATGCCGCTCGCCAATTTCCGCAGGAACTTCAAGGCGTCGAACCCGGCGGTGGATGTGCAGTTCGTCAGCAGCGACAACGAACCGATCGACGCATTCCAGGATTCTGTTCCGTATGATCTGAACGCGGATGTCATTGACGTGGAGGATATCGATTACGGTATCTTCTTTGTGGATATGCAGGATCATCCGGAGCGGTATGACGGAAAGAAGGTCCGCTTCAAGGGCCGTGTGCTCAGGAGCAGAGAGGGAGATGCTGATTACTTCATGCCGGCCCGGCAGGTCATGACCTGCTGTGCGGCAGATATGCAGTATATGGGCTACCTCTGTAAAAGCAAGTTTACTTCGAAACTGAAGCAGGGCACCTGGATCACGATAACGGCGAAGGTCGGCTATGAATATGTGCCCATGGCGAAGGACACGGAACCTGTCTTCCATGCGATTAAGATCGAGAGTGCGGAGAAGCCGGAGCCGGAGGTCGTGAGCTTCAACTGAGTCTGCAAAAGCAGCGGCTGAATGGAGAGTTTTATGTATATTATTGCAGGTCTCGGCAATCCGGGACGCAAATACGACGGAACGAAGCATAACGTCGGCTTCGAGGTGATCGATGAGCTGATCGAGCGTCATCATGTGCCATATGGCGGAACGGACCGGAAAGCGATGTACGGGAAGACCGTAATCGGCGGAGAAAAGTGTATTCTGATCAAGCCGATGACGTTTATGAATCTTTCCGGCGAGGCTGTACGGGCGTATATGGATTACTACAAACTGGATCCGGAGGAGGATCTCATCGTTATCTACGATGATATAGATCTGGATCCGGGACAGCTCCGCATCAGAAAGAAGGGCAGCGCCGGCAGTCACAACGGCATGAAGAATATTATTGCGCAGCTCGGTACGGACAGCTTTCTGAGAATCCGGGTCGGCACCGGCGCGAAACCGGAGAAGTGGGACCTGGCCGATTATGTGCTGGCGCCTTTTGACACGGAGGCCAGGAAAAAGGTAGATTCCGCTGTAAAAAATGCCGCGGATGCGGTAGAGCTGATCGTGCAGGGCGAGGCGGACAGGGCCATGAACCTGTACAATCAGAAACCGGAGAAGAAGAAAGAGAAAAAGCCTTCCGCGCCGGAGCACGCGGATGAACCGGAAATGGTGAAAAATGATCAGAGCACTGGAACAGCCGATTGAGGAGATCGCAGATATTGATCTTCTCCGGAAGCACTGCCGGGAGAAGGGCGTCACGGAGATCTCCGGGTGCCTGGATTCCCAGAAGGCGCATCTGGCTTTGGGACTGAAGCCGGAGAAGGGCGCCGCACTGCTGGTTGCTGAAAATGAACTGAAGGCAAGACAGTTATTTGAAGACTGCAGGCTTTTTGATCCTGACGCCATGTATTTTCCCAGAAGGGACCTGATTTTTTATCAGGCCGATCTGGCGGGCAATGTGCTGACGCAGCAGAGACTGCAGGTGATAAAGAAACTCACGGAGCAGAAGAATGTTACCATCGTCACCAGTACAGGGGGGTGTATGGACTTTCTTCTGCCTGTTCGCGTGTTTGAAAAAGAGACGTTCACAATACGGACCGGGGATGCGGTCGATCTGGGAGCGCTGGAAAAGAAGCTGGCCGGTGCCGGCTACGAGCGGACTGTCCAGGCGGAAAATCCCGGTCAGTTTGCCGTCAGAGGCGGTATCATCGACATTTTTCCGCTGACGGAGGAGCTGCCGGTGCGCATCGAACTTTTCGGCGATGAGGCGGACCTGATCAGACAGTATGATCCGGAATCGCAACGGTCTCTTGATCAGATGGACGCGGTCACGGTATTTCCCGCCACGGAGGAGATCGGCAACAGCGCGGAGACCGGGAGCATATCACCGGAGTTCCGCCGGCGTCTGACCGATACCCTGCCGGATTATCTGCCGGACGGCAGCGTGATTTTTCTTGATGAGCCCGCAAGAATCCTTGACGCGGCAAAAAGCATATCGGACGAGTATCAGGAGGCAGTGAAGCACCGCATGGAAGAGGGGAAAGCGACACCCTCCGATGCGGACCGGATGATGAATGAGGATATGCTGGCGGCTGATTTCAGCCGGAGAAGCTGCGTGGCGCTCTGCCTCATTGAACAGACAAGGACGGCACTGGACATCCGGGACCGGGTGCAGATCACGGCCAGATCCATCACATCATACAACCGGCAGATTGAAATGCTGCAGGATGACCTGAAGAAATGGAAGAAAAACGGCTGCCGCGTGATTTTTCTGTCGGAGTCCAGGACCAGAGGCGGAAGAATCGCCTCGGACCTCACGGATGCCGGGTTCCCGGCTTTCTACAGCGAGGATCAGGACCGGGCGCTTGCGCCCGGAGAGATCATGGTGACGCTCGGCAGTGTGCGGAAGGGCTTTGAATATCCGCTCCAGAAGTTTGTACTGATCACCGAGTCGGATTTTTACGGCGCACAGCAGAAAAAGCACAGGGCGAAGAGTTCCGCCGGGAAGAATGCGGAGCGCGTGATCAGGAATTTCTCGGAGATATCCGTCGGTGATTATGTGGTCCATGATAATCACGGTCTCGGCGTCTACCGCGGCATAGAAAAAGTAAAGGTCGACGGCGTGACGCGCGACTACATCCGCATCGAGTATGCGGGCGGCAGCATGCTTTATATTCCGGCGACGCAGCTGGAGCTTCTGCAGAAGTATGCCGGCGGAGAAGGACAGAAGCCCAGAATCAATACTCTCGGCGGAAAAGAGTGGACCGAGACCAGGAAGAAAGTCCGCGGTGCCGTAAAGGACATCGCAAAAGAGCTCGTCGCGCTGTATGCCGCGAGAAACGGGGCAAAGGGTTATCGCTACAGCCCCGATACGGAGTGGCAGCGGGAGTTTGAGGAGATGTTTCCGTTCGAGGAGACGGAGGGCCAGCTCCGCGCGATCCGCGATGTCAAAAAGGATATGGAGAGCGGGAAGGTGATGGACCGCCTGATCTGCGGAGATGTCGGATACGGCAAGACCGAGGTCGCGATCCGCGCCGCGTTCAAGGCCGTGCAGGATCAGAAGCAGGTGGTGCTTCTCTGTCCGACGACCATTCTGGCGCAGCAGCACTACAATACCTTTACGCAGCGGATGAAGGATTTTCCTGTCAGGATTGACCTCCTCAGCCGGTTCCGCACGGCGGCGCAGCAGAAGAAGACGATCGAGGACACGAGAAAAGGTTACGTGGACATTCTGATCGGCACACACCGCGTTCTCTCGAAGGATATTCAGTTTAAGGATCTCGGCCTGCTGATCATTGATGAAGAGCAGCGTTTCGGCGTGGCTCACAAGGAAAAAATCAAGCAGCTGAAGAAAAATGTCGATGTGCTGACGCTGACCGCGACGCCGATTCCGAGAACACTTCACATGAGCCTTGTCGGGATCAGGGACATCAGCGTGCTTGAGGAGGCGCCGCAGGACCGGCTGCCTGTACAGACCTATGTCATGGAGTATGACGATGAGATGGTGCGGGAGGCCGTCAGCCGCGAACTTGCGCGGGGCGGACAGGTATATTTTGTATACAATCACGTGAACGGGATCGCCGAGATGGCGGAGAGAATCCGCACCCTTGTGCCCGATGCTTCCGTAGAATACGCGCACGGCCGGATGAATGAGCAGCAGCTGGAGCAGATTATGGTCCGGTTTGTCAACGGGGAGACGGATGTGCTTGTGTCCACCACGATCATTGAGACCGGCATGGATATCCCGAATGTCAATACGCTCATCATCGCGGATGCGGACAGGCTGGGGCTGTCGCAGCTGTATCAGCTGCGCGGCAGAGTGGGGCGCTCCAGCCGGAATGCCTATGCGTTTCTCATGTACAGAAAGAACAAGATTCTGAAGGAGGAGGCCGAAAAGCGGCTTCACGCCATCAGAGAATTTACGGAGCTGGGCAGCGGCGTACGGATTGCCATGAGAGATCTGGAAATCCGGGGCGCGGGCAGCGTGCTCGGCGCGGAGCAGTCCGGCCACATGGAGGCGGTCGGATATGATCTGTACAGCAAGATGCTCCGTGAGGCTGTTCTGGAGGAGAAGGGCGAGACACCGGAGAAGGAATTTGAAACCACGATCGACATTGTGGTCAGTGCCTTCATCCCTTCGTCTTATATTGAAGAAGAAAATCAGAAGATCGACATTTATAAGAGAATATCCGACATTGAAACGAATGAAGAAGCTGACGATATGATGGATGAGCTGATCGACCGGTTCGGCGAACCGCCGGCGGAGGTCAGAAATCTGATCTCGGTCGCTCTGCTCAAGGCGGAGGCACACAGGATTTTTATCACGGAGATCCGTCAGAACGGCAGCGAGTTCAGGATTACGTTCTGTCCTGACGCGGATATCAATGCGGCGGCCATTCCTGATCTGGTCGGGGATCCTGCCTTCGGCGGGCGACTCTCTTTCCATGCGGCGGACCAGCCGTATTTCCTGTATATCAGAAAGCAGGAGACGGCACGGCGTCCGGTCAGACCGCTTCGGGCGGCAGGCGCGGGCAGGGTGCGGCCGGCTTCGGGAACCGGAACGGCTGTGAAGAAGAGAAAGAGTGTGCTGGAAGAGATGAGTGTCCTGATCGGGGTGATGAAGGACCGTCTTCTTCCAAAGGCCTGATAAAGTGGTTGCCCGCTTTCTGTAAAAAGGTTATAATCGTTTCTGCGACGGCTCTGCCGGCGTGAATGAAGGAAATAATCCGGAGGAATAGGAAATGAAAATCAGTAAAAGAATATTCGCGGCAGGAGCGGTTTCTCTGTGCATGGCCGCATCGATGATGGCAGGCTGCGGAAAGCCTGACGGCACGAAGACTGCGATCACCGTAAATGATGAGAACGTCAATCTCGGAACGGCGGCGTTCTATCTGAACTATCAGGTGGCAGAGGAGAACCAGTGGCTTTCCGCCTACGGGATCACCTGGGATCAGGTCTATGCTACGGCGACGTCCTCGACAGAGGCACAGACATTCGGTGACAGCCTGAAGAGCACCACGAAGGACAATCTGGTGTCGGCTGTAGTGGTTAATCAGCATGCGGGTGACTATGGTGTTACCATCCCGGATGAGCTGCAGTCATCGATCAACGACACAGCGGAATACACGTATGAACACAATAAGGATGCCATGGATGACATGGGCACCACAGAGGATGACATTAAGCACTGTCTGGAGCTTTCCACCATCCAGCGCCTGATGTATGATCCGATCACCGCGGATGCAAAAATCACCGTAACGGATAAGGAAGCTGCGGAGTGCACGGTTACCTACGCGAGGACCGCGCTTACGACGACAGATACCTCCACCTATACACAGACGGAGAAGACCGATGATGAGAAGCAGCAGCTGAAGGATGAACTTCAGGAGCTCCTTCAGATGGCACAGCAGTCCGATGATCCGGCGTCCTTTGATATGCAGACCGCCGCGAACGACCTGGACAGCACCAACATCGGCTGCTCGACTTCTTCCTATAATGACGATAACGCGACGCTGCCGGACAAGGTACTGGAAGCGGCCAAGGGTCTTTCCGACGGCGAGATCTACGACGGCATCATTGATACCGGGGATTATTACTACATTGTCCGCATGGACAAGACCTATGATGAGGACGCCAGTGCAAGCAACAAGGAAACACTGATTTCTCAGCAGAAGCAGGATTTTTATAATGATACCGTGAATGGCTGGGTCAAGGATTCGAACGTGAAAACGGAGAAGGCCTGGGACAGCCTCAGCGTTACGGATAAGCACGCATACAGCGTGAAGACCTCCAGTGAGGGCGCGGTTTCCTCAAGCTATTACAGCGGTTCTTCTTCGGAAAGCAGTGTGGCAGCCTCATCGGCGTCATAAAGAACGGCAGCTTACATGTAACAGGGTGCCACCAGGCAGCGGGCAGAACCGGGGTCTGGTGGCAATTTTCTAAAAATGCCCGCTTTTCGGCGGACAGATTCCGGAGGAATCAGATATGTACAATGATCTGTTTTCAATCGGGCCGGTAACGGTCCATACGTACGGCGTTATGACGGCGGTGGGCATTATCTGCGCGTATTTTATTGCGATGCACCGCATGAAGAAAAGGCAGATGTCACAGGAAAGCATGGACAGAATCTTCGGGCTGGCGATTTTTATGATCGTGTTCGGCTACCTGTGTTCAAAGCTCCTGTACATTCTGACCATTATCCCGCATCTGGCGGACGGATCCATGACGCTGGCAGGGGCGGTGACCGGAGGCTGGGTGATCTACGGCGGTCTGCTCGGCGGTCTGCTCGGCGGCATTCTCTACTGCCGCTGGAAGAAAGCGGAGTTCTGGGAGTACATGGATGTGGCCGTGCCCGCCGTTGCCTTTGCACAGGGATGCGGACGCATCGGCTGCTTCTTTGCGGGGTGCTGTTACGGACTTGAGACGGACAGCAGCTGGTTCTATCTCGAGTTCACCCATTCGGCATTTGCGCCGAACCATGTCCATCTGATCCCGACAGAGCTGATTATGAGCGCCGGCGATTTTCTCCTGTTCTTTTTCCTGCTTTTCTATGAGAAGAAACTGCAGAAAAAAGAGGGCGAGCTGATCGGCATGTATCTCATGCTCTACAGCATCGGGAGATTTCTGGTGGAATTCCTGCGCGGTGACTCGATCCGGGGACAGATCGGCGTGCTGTCCACCTCGCAGTTTATCGGCATTTTTGCGGCGGCAGCAGGTGCGATTATCCTGATCAACCGCAGGAAATACGGAAGAAACCTGGAAGAGGTCCGCGCACTTCATGAGGCGGAAAAAGAGAAGGCGGAAGCGGATCAGTCGGTTGTCAGCGTGAAAACAGACGGAACCGGAGACGGGGAATAACGGGACCGGCAGAACGCGTTCCGGCGGGCCGCATGAGGCGCCGGGATGCATGAAAGGAAGGTACGGATATGAGTACGGAAACAGGAAATGTGATGGACATTGATACCGTCGCGCTGGATGAAAAGACCAATGAGGTTGTGATCATTGACCAGACACTTCTTCCGGGCGAGGTGAAGACGATCCGTCTGACCAGCCAGAAGCAGATCTGGGATGCCATCTACACGCTGCAGGTGCGCGGAGCACCGGCCATCGGTGTGACTGCCGGCTTCGGCATATATCTCGCAGCGCGGGAGATCGCGGCACGGTCTTCATCATTTGATGATTTTTATCCGGAATTTGTCAAAGCAAAGGAATATCTGGATTCATCCCGTCCGACGGCGGTGAATCTGTCCTGGGCGCTGAATCAGATGGATCGCGTTGCGAAGGCCTGCAGCAGCAGACCGCTTCCGGAAATCGTTGAGGCGCTTCATCAGGAGGCGATCCGGATCAGAGACGAGGACGTGAACGCCTGTCATAAGCTCGGAGAGTACGGTCTCACACTGGTGAAACCGGGTGACGGTCTTCTCACCCACTGCAATGCGGGCAAGCTCGCCGCAACGAGGTACGGCATGGCGACAGCACCGATGTATCTGGGCCAGGAAAAGGGGTATCATTTCCACGTCTACTGCGATGAGACCCGACCCGTTCTTCAGGGCGCGCGTCTGACGGCGAAGGAACTGATGGATTCCGGCATCGACACGACCGTCATCTGCGATAATATGGTCTCTTCTCTGATGAAACAGGGCAAAATCCAGGCGGTCTTTGTCGGCTGTGACCGTGTGGCTGCGAACGGCGATACCGCCAACAAGATCGGTACATCCGGTGTTGCAATCATTGCGAAATATTACGGCGTTCCGATGTATATCATGGCGCCGACATCCACGATCGATATGAATACGGAGACGGGCAGCGGCATCCGGATCGAGCAGAGAGATCCGGACGAAGTTACGGAGATGTGGTATAAGCAGCGTATGGCGCCGGAAGGCGTCGGCGTTTACAATCCGGCTTTTGATGTGACAGATCACGATCTGATTACGGCGATTGTGACGGAGTACGGTATTGCACGTGCGCCGTATACGGAATCACTGAAAAAGATCATGGAAATCAAGGCGGCATCACAGCAAGACTGATCCGCCGTCGGAAGGGGCGATTTTTATGGATAATACCGGGAATACGGCCGCCGGACAGAATGGCGGAAGGGAAACGGACAATCTCAGGGACGAGCTCGGCCGTTACATGGAAAATAAAAAGGGTATGGATCCGGATTCGAAGACGGCAAGACTCGTCGATGCCATTGTGGCAAGCTACGAGGAGCATCCGGTCAGCACCCGTCTGAATGTACAGAGCGTGCTGAACCGCGACATGATTGTTGATGTGACGGAGAAAATCCGGCAGATTCTGTTTCCCGGTTTCTATGATGAAAACAGGATCCGGGCGGAATATGTGCGCTATATCGTCGGAGAAAAACTGGAATACATACAGTATAATCTGACGAAACAGGTAGCCATTGCACTCGGAACGGATGAAATGTGTGCCGACTGCAGCAAATCAGTGCTCCTGAAGCGTGCGGAGGAGATCGTCAATGAGCTTCTGGAAAAAATCCCCGAGCTCCGGGAGATCCTGTCGACAGATATTCAGGCATTTTATGACGGCGATCCCGCGGCATACAGCTTCGATGAGATTATTCTGAGCTATCCCGGCCTCATGGCCATCTCTGTGTACCGGATCGCGCATGTGCTCTGGGATCTGAAGGTTCCGCTGATACCGAGGATCATGACGGAGTATGCGCACGGAAAGACGGGCATTGATATTCATCCCGGCGCAACCATCGGACGGTATTTCTTTATCGATCACGGCACGGGAATTGTCATCGGCGAGACCACCATCATCGGGGATCATGTGAAGATCTATCAGGGCGTGACGCTCGGCGGCCTCTCCACAAGAAAGGGACAGCTGCTGAAAGGCGTGAAGCGTCATCCGACCATCGGAAACAATGTCACGATCTATTCCGGCACCTCCGTGCTCGGCGGAGAGACCATCATCGGCGACAATGTGACCATCGGAGGCAACACCTTCGTTGTCCGTTCCGTTCCGTCCAATATGACGGCATCGGCACATGCGCCTGAGCTCGAGTACCGCAGAGGCGGCAATGCGGAAGGCAGTTATGACGATTACATCATCTGAGATCTATACCAGATGATGGACTGAGACTTATCATCATATCGGGGACTGTGAAGGAGACTTCACGGTCCCTTTTCTGTGAGCGGATGATGTCACCGTACTGTATTAAGCCCGACTGCTCCATCGCTGCGCGATTCCCGCAGCCGGCACATGAGACCGACTTCGTCGGTCTGACGCGGCGTTCGCCTCACCGCATCACACTTCGTGTGTGCGGATGCGGCTCACTGCCCGCGCATATTCGCATTCTC
>ONOC01000114.1 GCA_900319355.1 uncultured Eubacteriales bacterium
TCCCGTCAGCACTTACGCCGACGGGATCTTTTGCTGTAATCATTCAGTTTAACTTGTGCCATCCATTCGTGTATAGACACAGATTGGACTACGCTTACAGCTGTTTCTGCAGTTTCATCACATTTCACATATCACTCCTCGGAATCTGATTGCGCCCGGCTGAAGTAACGAATATACTGGAAATGAAGGTGTTTTATACAACTGAAACGCAGGCTTTCGATATCCCGCATTTATGCTGCGGATATTCAGATGTAACGGGGGATTTAAGAATGAGTGGAATGATGAGAAGGCGCCGTCTGACGGCGCTGCTGATGGCTGCATTTATGGTTCTGTCGATTCTGGCAGTTGTGCCGGCATCGGCGAGGAAGGCGGAGGCTGCAACCGGTTCGAAACTGGTGGCGTTTGCTTTTGATGACGGGCCGTCGCCGAATGTGCCGGCGCTGCTTGACGGGCTGAAGGCGCGGAACGCACATGTCACATTCTTCATGGTGGGCAGCGTCGCCAGCGGACACAACGTGACCAATCAGATGAGCGTGATGAAGCGAATGGTGGAGGAAGGTCATCAGCTCGGGAACCACACCTGGAGCCATAATACCCGCTTTTCGAGCCTTTCTGCCGCATCAATGCAGAGTGAGGTCAACCGGGTGACACCGTATCTCTATCAGGCTATGGGCGGCTCCTACCGTTACATGGTCCGCACGCCTGGCGGGAGTATTTCCTCCGCTGTGAATCAGACGATTGAGGCACCGATCATTCTGTGGGATTCCGGAACGGCGGATTACAACATAAGAAACGCTTCAAAAATCTACAGCGACATCATCGGTCAGCTTCATGACGGCTGCATCGTCTGCATGCATGACAGGATCAGTCAGAGCTGCACCGCAGCGCTTCAGCTGATCGATACCCTGCAGTCTGAGGGATACGAAATCGTAACAGTGGCTGAGCTTTTCAGACGGAAAGGCGTGACGCCGCAGAATCACACGACCTATCGCAGGGTGAATGGTGCCACGATCTATGATGCCTACAAAACACCGGAACTTTCGACCAGCGTGGATCCGTCAACCGGAGGCATCCGCGTCACCATGACCGCTGAACAGGGTGTCACGATTCATTACACCACGGACGGCACGTATCCGACGCTGGCCAGCAGCACGTATACCGGACCGGTCACCTTCACGCAGGGGACGACCGTCACTGCCGTCGGATACGACGAATTCGGCACACGCACGCCCTCTGTCACAAAAGAAGTCGTCAATCCCGCCATGGAACTTTTCAATGCTGATTATTATGCGGCGAAAAATCCTGACCTCGCCTCTTCATGCGGCAGTGACAGAACGAAGCTGACGGAACATTTCCTCGCACATGGTCTTGCCGAGGGGAGAGATTTTTCTCCTGTATTCAGCTGGAAGTACTACAAAGAGCATTATCCGGATCTTGCTGCACAGTTCGGCGATTCCGTTTCCGGATACCTCAATCACTTCCTCAGCACCGGCATGGCAGAAGGCAGGAAGGGATGCGGTGATTTTGACGTATGGTACTATCGCTGGAAATATCCGGATCTGAAGAAAGCGTACGGAAATGACCTGAAGAAGTATTACCTGCACTATATCCGGAGCGGCTGGGCGGAAGGAAGAAGCGGCATGCCTGCTTCAGAATATGCCGATGGCCTCTTCCAGGTCGGCGAGGTAAAAGACGGCGCCGTCTACCGGCTTTACAATACTCAGTCCGGCGAGCATCTGTACACGATGGATGCCAATGAAAGAAATGTCCTGACCATCCGGCATGACTGGAATTACGAGGGAATCTCATGGCATGACGCAGGAAGCGCCACCGGCGGTGCGCCGGTTTACAGAGTTTACAACCCGGCAGGCGGTGAACATCATTACACAACCGATGCCAACGAAAAAGCAGTGCTTGTTTCCGTTCAGCACTGGAAGGATGAGGGCGTGGCCTGGTATTCTGATCCGGGCAGAACGGTGCCCGTATACAGGCTGTATCACAGAGGATACGGCGTCGGCAGTCACATGTACACGAAGGACGCGCATGAGCGTGATGTGCTGAAGGCCTCCGGATGGAATGATGAGGGCATCGGGTGGTATACGGCATAAGGCATAATCATCCCTGCAGAAGCCATTCCCATGCCGGGACAACTTCCACATCGACATCACCGATATGCAGCCGTGCTTTCTCGCTGTTTGTGATAACCAGGCATCTGGTGTCCGGCATAAACTTATGGAGCTTTTTCAATGCTCCGGTCTCACGCTCACAGGTTTCCGGCTGATCCAGCATGCTGAAACTCACCTGAATGGCCAGCTTTTCGTCCGGAACGTAAAAATCGACCTCTGTGTTTTTTTCAAAATAAAACACCTTCTCTCTGCCATACCTTCGGATCAGTTCTATGGCAACCAGGTTTTCAAGCTGAGCCGTCTCACCATGAAGAAGCAGAAGGCCGAGAAGGCCGGTGTCCATGAAATAATATTTCGGACTTGATTCCTTTTGGACGAGCTTTGCGGCATAATTGGGTATATCAAAAATCAGGTATGAATCCAGAATGTACCTCACGTAATTGATCACCGTCTGCTTTGTCATCCGCACACCGGTTCCTGCCACGATGTTACAGAGCCTGCTGAAGGAAATGGGCTGACAGACCGATTCTGCCAGTTTCTTCAGAATCAGCCGCAGGGCAAAAGCATTGCTGACTTTATTTCTGGCAATGATGTCGCCGAGATAAATGGTCTGGTAAATACTGTTTAAATATTCCCGGCTGTTCCGGATAGAAACAAGTTCAGGGAAAGCCCCATCCCGCAGAAAACGATTATAAAGACTGATGATCTCAGCCTTCTCTTTCGTGCCGAGGAGCGCCGGATCCTGCACCGATTTTCCATTCGCCGCAAGATACTCCTGAAAGCTGTAGGGATATACCGGGACCATCAGGTACCTGCCGCCAAGGGTCGAT
>ONOC01000100.1 GCA_900319355.1 uncultured Eubacteriales bacterium
TGAGCCCTCTGACCGCTTCATCAGACGCACGCACTGCGTCACTTTGAAGGACGAGACGATCTGTGCCAATTCCAGATTCTTCTCAGATAAAACAGAGGTTCCCCATCAGGCCTATACCATGGGGATCGCCGATATTATGAAGGCATCCCGTATCCTGATGATCGTCAGCGGTTCGTCCAAAGCCGCCATTCTCAGGCAGGTGCTGGAAGGGCCTGTGACTCCGGCTGTTCCGGCCTCCGTCCTGCATCTTCACAGGAACTGTACCGTGATCGCAGATGAGGATGCGCTGCAGTGCTGTGACAGACTGTGCAAAGATTCTCAGTTCATTCTTTCTTAACGTTTAAGCGCATTATCATGATCATTAATTTTGATAAGTTATGATGGTAGAGCCGGTTCTCGATAAAAAAACATTCCGAAGAAAACTCTTCGGAATGTTTTTGTTATCTCCTGACTGAAACGATCATGACCTTCACCGGTTCCTTCACCGGCACAATGAGGAAACTGCCCACCGCGGCGGGCACAATAAAAGTCTCTGCATAATGAATTTCAAACGGCTCGAAGCGGCCATCCGTGCTTTCGATCAGCGCCGACTCTCCTTCGACCAGATTGCCCTGCACAACGGAATCGTCGCACTCCACCCGTTTCGCCTCTGACAGCGAATACCGGATCGACTCGAGCGGTTCTTTGGCGTGAAGACCGGTTCTTTCCGCCAAACAGCCGTCATGATTTTCCAGCATCGTCTCCTGATGAATCAGCTCACGGCTGACGAAATCGGCATTCCGGTCCCACTGAATGTTCCGGAGACCATGTTCGACGTGAATCGGCCGCGGAAGCCCGTCCAGCCCGATCCGTCCCCAATCCCATAATTTGAAAGTGAAAATATACGGCGTCGCGCTGATCTCAAGGACCATGCAGCCTTTTCCGGAGCAGTGGACCGTTCCCGCGGGGATCAGAATATGATCGTGCTTTTTCACCGGGATTTTGTTGACATACCGCTCGGCAGGAAACGCGATTTCTCCTCGCTTTGCTTTCCGGAGGTCCTCCGCCATCTGTTCCCTGTCGACGCCGTTCTTCAGCCCAAGATAGACGTATGTGTCTTCCGCCTCATCATCCGTGTCCAGAATATAATAGCTTTCGTCCTGCGTGTAATGCATTCCGAATTCATCCTGAATATATTCCGTCAGCGGATGAACCTGCAGTGACAGATTGCCGCCTTCGACCGTATCGAGGAAATCGAAGCGGATCGGATATTCCGCCCCGTAGCGCGCGTGCACGCGCCCGCCGAGAAGTCTCTCCGGGCAATAAAGAGTAAGATCCATCGCCGGGAGTTTCATGGTCACGGAGCCGAACGTAAGATTGATCGCGTTCTCTTCCGGCACGCCGTCAAAGCTCCAGGCGAGATTCTTCTCTTCCGTTCCGGCTCCCAGCGTGTGCTGCATCCATTTTCCGCCCCAGACGCCGGGGTCAAAATAGGGCTCCAGACGGAAGGGTCTGCCGGCGACCGATTTCAGTCCCGCGCGAAATGCGTCGCCGCTGATCATTTTAAGATTGTCATCGTCGTTGGCGTCTATCACGAAGTCAGCGCTCTCAAAATACTGCTTCTTGTACCGGTCCGCCAGTCTCCACTCGATGAAATATCCGATTTTGTATTTTGTCAGAACCGGATCATCAGTATTCGAGCAGTTCCAGTTGCCGATTCCTCCGCGGTACCGGAGCTGGATCTCCCATCTGGAAAGATCGCAAAGGATATGGACATCCGCCTTCGCGAACAGCTCGGTTCCGAAACCGACCAGCACTACCAGTCCCTCGGCTTCCCTGATCCTTTTCCGAAGCGCCCTGACCTTGTCCTCATCGTAGAGGGATTCCACTTTCTTATGACAAATAACGCCGAAGACCCGGTCGTCTGTGATGAAGTCTTCAAATTCCTTCATTCGCTCCTGTTCGGTCTTGGCTGCGCGTTCGACATCGATGATCTGTGACGGACTGAGCCCGGCCGCAAGCTCAAGAATCTTCTCTTTCGTGGCCGCCGGATAAAGGTCAAAGGAGACAATGGTTTTTCCGCCGCCTGCTTCCGATATTCTTTTTCTGACAGCCTCCTCGATGGCCGCCTTCCCTTCAAAAGCCTCCGTGTCAAAGCCCTGAATCACGGTCGCGGGGTGCAGGTCATAATTGTGGTAAGTCTTGTATGCATGCATAATCGCTGCGCCTTTACAGTTCTACTGAATATTTATAGCGGTTCCCAGGGTAATAGCAAAACGAATACTCGAAAATTTCATCGTTCTTAAGATACGTTTTTCTCGTTCTGATAAAAATAGGAGAACCGCTGCTGATCTGAAGCATTTTCTGGACCTCTTCGTTCGGCAGTGCCGCTTCAAGTGTATCCGTTCCTCTGGCAATGCAGATTCCATATTTTTCATTGACAAACCGATAGAGAGATTCCGTATACATAGTAGGATCAGTTGGCAAATCGACAATCTTTTTGAGATAAGTGACCGTATAGACGAGGGGCTTTCCGTCCACATCCCGAACACGCACCAGGCGGTAGCACTGATCCGTCTTCAAGATACCCAGTGTGACCGCGACACGCGTATCGGGACTGATCAAATCCATCTGACAGAAGGTGGTGTGCATCACAATGTTGTGCTTTTTCATCTCTTCTGTCAGGCTGATCACCTGATTCATTTCCTCGCTTATTTTCTCATAGGCAACAACGGTTCCAATTCCACGGAATCGCTGGATATATCCGTTCTGCGCGAGCAGTGCAAATGCCTGTCGGCATGTCACTCGCGAGACATCGTACTCATCCATGTACTGCTTTTCCGACGGAAGAAGATCTCCCTTGTTATAAATCCCGTTCTCAATATCACTCCGGATGATCTCTTCCAGCTGCAGATACAGTGGTTTCGCTCCTGTCCCTCTGTAAAGTTCCATCGGGCCGACCTCCTTTCGCTCGTGAGAACCGGCTGTTCAGGCCCCTCATCGTCAGAACGGATGTTTCTGCTTCAACCTCTATCGAGATCTTCTGTTCGGCGCACAGTTCTTTCAGCGGATCTCCGAAATAGGGATAGCCGTTTGCGATCTTCCCTCCGAGTATCAGCAGATCCGGTTCAAAGGAGGCAAGAACCGGCCGGATTGCCTCCGCCACCGTCTCTCCGAATCTCCGGTAAACGGCAAGGGCGCCTTCCTCTCCCCGCCCGGAGCGCTCCGACAGTTCTTTTCCGGAAAGACTCTCGCCCAGCATTTCTTCCGCCGTCATCTCCAGTCCTCTTCTGGATACATAGTCATCGATGATAGAGGCCCGAAACGGAAGGCTGTAGATCCATCCGTCCGGCGGTGCCCCGTATTCCTCATGTTTCAGAACCACCCCATCACGAAGAAAAGCCGATCCCGCACCGGTGCCGATGCAGAGACACATCACTTTGCTGTGCCGTGCCGCCGGACGGACGCATACACATCCAAGGGCAAACGCTTCCGTGTCATGGACGAAGATCATCCGCGTGCTCTTCAAACGGTCATCTCGTTTCACCATCTCATCCCGGAACGGCATGCCGAAAATGCTGTCATATTTACCGATGCCCTGCATCAGGCTGATTCCACGTGAATAATCAAACGGCCCCGGAAACGCGAATCCGATTCCGCTGATCGTTCTGCCGCCTCCTAATGTCTTTATAATAGCACTGAAATGATCGAAAATGACTTTCGGGCTCCCGTCAGATTTCGCCGGAAATTCGCGATACATCTCCATCACATCCGAGCCTTCTCTTGATATGCATCCCTTGATCCCCGTTCCACCCACATCAAGCAGAACCGTCCGGGGACCATTGTTACTCTGCATATCCGGCAACAATTCCTTCGTTCTCATCCCTTGCCTTATCAAAAATCTCTCTGACGGAAAGTCCATTTCCTGCCTCAAGAACATAGCGGAACTCATAGAAGCCTCCGAGATCCGCCTTGAAATTCGTCTCCCAGAAATTGTTCATTGGCCAGGAATATACCTGGTCTTTGTTTCGTGCATCATCGTGCCCGCTGCACAGAACAATTCTTCTTGCCTCAAGATCGCCCAGCGTGATCAGCGGCGCATCCCGGGTGATCAGGGATACGTATTGTTCTCCGCTCGTCCAGACGACGGCATTCTGAACCAGATAGAAGTCCTCACAGCTTCCGGGCAGCTGGTCGATGCCTGGACGGATGATGCATCCGGTTTTGTCAACATACAGACTGCTTTCCTCCCCTGCACGGAACGGCAGAGCGATGTAAAGATTCTCCGGCTCCCATCTGCTGGTCTTATGAATTTTCACTGTCACTTCCAGTCTTGGCAGATGCCTGTACGCTTTTACGGCAACTGTGTAAA
>ONOC01000010.1 GCA_900319355.1 uncultured Eubacteriales bacterium
GCAATTAATTTGCGGGAGTTTTTCAGTTTCCGTGTAATGTGCCGAAACAGCTCCGAATAATGTGACGGTCATTACGCACACACCCGTGAAAAGTCGAAATAATGTGACGAATCAGGCAACGTTTAATTTGCCGGATGACAGCTATTTTTTATGTCTGAAAAATTGCGCAATGGCAATTCCAACACCAATACATGTAATCGTGTATTCGATGAAATTCATCAAATCTGTTACATTCATGGGCAGCCCTCCCTTCTGATAGTCAGGAGGGTGACATAAATGTCCTCCTGCGTGAGGAGGACTAACCGACTACCGCTTTTGGCAGCATCCGGTATTTCTGTGACCGTTCCATAATAACATCCTTCTACATACAGGGCCTGCCTGTCATCGACTTTTTAAAATCGGGAATTACCGGCTGACAAGCCCAACCTGGCTGATCACGCCTGATTTCATCTCAGCTTTTATTTTCGCATCATCTGTGCAGGTTTTTAAACGACAAACCTATTACAATGTTGTAATTCTTGCAGCAGCCTCTTTCACCTTGACATGGGAAATATACGAACATCCGCTTATTTTTGTCATGATCGGTTTCGGGATAGTTATGTTGATCTGTTCTGGCAGCCGGAAACGCACAGACAAAGTGGATAAACAAGGCTGATTGTAGTGACAGGCGACTTGACAAAACAAGCTTTTTTTGAGTAGGCTATGAATAGGTTCGAAACTGTAAAAAATTTTCAATTTCGGAAGTGATATTATGAAATACATAGAGCGACCACAATACATGCAGCGGCTGCTTGACCTTATGGGAACGCCGGATATCAAGATTATCACTGGGATACGACGCAGTGGTAAGTCAGAACTTATGAAGGCATATATCCGGAAAATCACAGAAACGCAGCCTGATGCCAATATCATTTTCGTGGATTTTTTTAATCTGAAATATGAGGATCTCAAGGAATATCATGCCCTTTATAATTATATTGAGAGTCATTATGCCCCGGGGAAAATAAACTATGTTTTCGTTGATGAGGTTCAGCTTTGCGAGAAGTTTGAGCTGGCGATCAACAGTCTGCATGCCTCACGAAAATATGATCTCTATATCACTGGATCCAATGCTTTTTTGTTGAGTTCAGACCTGACGACACTGTTTACAGGCAGATATGTTGAGATTCATGTGTTTCCATTCAGTTTTGCAGAATTTTGCAGTTATTATGCGGAAGAGAGAGATATTCAAAAACTTTTTGAGGAGTATGTGATCAAGGGCGGACTGGCCGGATCTTATGAATACCGAACGGAGCGAGATCGAACAACCTATATAAGGGATGTGTACGATACGATTATTAATCGTGATCTGGTTGCCAAATATAATCTGTCGGATACTACAACATTGGAGCATTTGGCAGAGTTTATGATGGACAATGTTTCCAACCTGACCTCACCAAATAACATCAGCGATACACTAACGGCAAATATAATCGTCACCAATCATAAAACGATAGGCAATTATATCAAGTACCTCTGCAATGCATATGTTTTCTATGGTGTCCGCAGATATGACATCCGGGGAAAGAAATATCTTAAGACCTCCATGAAGTACTATCTGAGTGATACCGGCATCCGCTTTGCAAGGCTCGGAAGACGGAATCTTGATTATGGACGGATGTATGAGAATATTGTCTGCATTGAATTGATGCGTCGTGGGTATGAAGTACATGTTGGCAAGCTCTATCAGAAGGAAATTGATTTTGTGGCTATTCGAGGTGATGAAAAGTTATATATTCAGGTAAGTGACGATATTTCCCGACAGGATACATTTGAACGCGAGTATGATCCGCTTTTAAAGATCAAAGATGCCTATCCTAAGCTGATACTGGCCAATACAAGGCATGAGACCTATGATTATGAGGGAATCAAAATCTATAATCTTCCGGATTGGTTGCTGCAACAGGAGTGAAATCATAAAAAGCATGAGCAAAAAGAGAAGCTTAAGGACTGTCGGATGACGACTATATAAAGAAAACAGATCAGGCTTCCCTGATCTGGTCCGGGACTATATGAACATTGAAAGGTTATTACCCGCAGTTTTCCGGATTTTCCTTTCCTGTTTCCCACCAGATGGAGTACAATATAAACTTCGAAAGGAAGGAAACAGCTGCGATGAAAACTGACCGTGCAAAAGTAACAGCATCATTTCAGAAATATGCGGAACATTATAATCTCTCGGACGTCAAGGTAAAACTGAAGTATGACCACACGTTCCGTGTGGCGCAGAACGCAGAAAGAATCGCGAAAAGCCTCAGCCTGTCCCCGGACGACATCGATCTCGCATGGCTTCTCGGCATGCTCCACGACATCGGCAGGTTCGAACAGGTACGGCGCTACGGCACCTTTCAGGATAAGTCAAGCGTAAATCATGCCGCACTTTCTGCGGACATCCTGTTTCACGACGACCTGATCCGGAGCTTCTGTGAGGACAGCAGCGAGGACCGTCTGATAGAAAAATCAATCCGTCTCCACAACGTGTACCGTCTTCCGTCCCTCCCGGACAGGGAATACCTGTTCTGCACCATCCTTCGCGATGCAGACAAGGTGGATATCCTGCGTGTCAACTGTGAGACCCCGAGGACCGAGATCTATGATCTGCCGGAAGAAGCCTTCCGCACCTCCGCTGTCACCCCTGCGGTGTATGAGGACATCATGAACGAGCGGAACGTAGACCGGACAAATTCCACAACCGGAATTGATTTTATCCTTGGCCACATTTCTTTCGTATACGGCCTCGTCTGGCCGGAAAGTCTCCGGATGGTCAGGGAGCAGGGCTTCCTTGAGCAGCTCCTCTCGTTTCAGAGCGACAACCCTGACACCCGGCAGAAGATGGACCTGATCCGTGAAAAAATCCACAGCTTCATCGACCGCCGCATCGGCTCCGACAGAAAAAATCACATCCCCGGCGCGGAAAAAGGTTATTTCGAAACCTCAGAGCAGATGCACCATCACTTCGATCATGATCACTTTGCCGTGGAAAACGGCATCACCATCGACTCCTTCGGAAAGAAAACGGCTGTATGCTCCGTGCATCTGACCGATCATCACCGGAATGCCATGGGCCGCGTCATGGGCGGCGTCGTATTTACACTCGCCGATTATGTCTTTGCCATTGCGGCCAGCAGTGTCCACGTGCCCACCGTCACCCAGCAGGTCAGCGTGAGCTTCCTCACTTCCCCGAAGGGTGATCATCTGACCGCACGGGCAGACTGCGTCCGTGACGGCCGCACCTCTGCCGTATACAACGTCGACGTCTTCGACGGCAGCGGAAACCTCACGGCAAAACTGCTGATTACCGGTGCCAAGATATAAAACCGAGCACGATATAAAACCGAAAGATAAATCCGGATTTCAGAAGCAAAAACTGAAACAAGAAGAACCAGAAACAGAAATCGAAACAATAAGAAGAATCAGAAACAGAAACAGGAACCAAAGAAGGGAACCCGGGCCGCTGCGGTCCGGGTTCCCTTCTTTATGGTATGAAATAAGCTTTATCCGCCGGAGCGCTTTACCCTCCGGTGTCATGCGGCTCTTTACATGAGCTTTCTGTACATCTCAATAACCTGCTCTTTTGTTGCTTCTCTCGGGTTGCCCGGATAGCATGCATCGTTCAGGGCATCTGTTGCCAGTGTATCCAGATCCTCCTCACGGATGCGCTCGTTCTTCTGCGGAATCTTCACATCCATGGAAAGCTGCTTTACAGCATTGATGGCTGCATCTCTGTACTCTTCCTGCGTCATAGAACTCCATGCAGATCGGCAGAAGCTGTGCGCAGGCCATGCCATGCGGCGTGTCATAATGTGCGGACAGGCAGTGTGCCATGGAATGGTCGATACCAAGGCCTACGTTGGAGAAGCCCATGCCGGCTACATACTGTGCCATCGCCATGCCCTTGCGTCCTTCCGGCTCATTCTTTACAGCGGAACGGAGATTCTTCGAGATCAGCTTGATTGCCTCGAGATGGAACATATCGGTGATCTCGAAGGCTGCCTTTGTGATATATCCCTCAATCGCATGGGTCAGTGCGTCCATACCTGTGCATGCGGTCAGGCCTGCCGGCATGGAGGACATCATATCGGGATCGACAACAGCGATTGCCGGGATATCATTCGTATCAACGCAGACGAATTTACGTTCTTTCTCCGGATCGGTGATAACGTAGTTGATGGTAACCTCAGCTGCGGTACCGGCAGTCGTCGGAACGGCGATGGTCGGAACAGCGTGATTCTTCGTCGGAGCAACACCTTCCAGAGAACGTACATCTTCAAATTCCGGATTGGTGATGATCACGCCGATGGCCTTTGCGGTATCCATGGAGGAGCCGCCGCCGATGGCGATGATGGCATCAGCGCCCGCTTCCTTAAATGCCTTAACACCGTCCTGCACGTTCTTGATCGTCGGGTTCGGCTTGATGCCGGAATATACGGTATAATCAATCCCCGCCTCGTCAAGCAGGCTGGTAACCTTTCCCGTCACACCGAACTTTACCAGATCAGGATCGGATGTGATAAAAATCTTCTTATATCCGCCTCTTCTGATCTCCGGAACGATCTCCTGGATCGCGCCCGCGCCATGATAGGAAATGTTATTTAATACAATTCTGTCAGCCATAATGAAAAATCCTCCCAATAAAATTGACTAAAAATTAATTTCGTTACCATTATATATTGTGAAAAATGACGCATCAAATAACAAATGACCGGCAATGTTACATTCGTAACATCCCGGTCATATTGTCATCGATTTGTCTAGATACTGCTTATGGTCCCGCGAAGCATGCCTGCGGGTTTGCCTGTGCTGGTTTACGCAATGATCTCTGAACGCCCCGTACCTGTATCTGCGGGTTTACCTGCCGTCTTACTCAAGATTCCGGAACAGGTCATGCAGTTTCTCCGGCATGGCCTCAATCAGCCAGCCGACGATCTGCTCGGGACGAATCGTCATGCCGTTCCGCGCCCAGTCTGCTGTCATATCGATGGAACCCCGGCAGTACATTTTCAGCAGGAATTCGATCTCGGGTGTGAACTCCACCTCGCCCTGCTTCCGGATATAATCCGAGTAAAACCGGTAGATGCACTCATAATCGTATTCGACGAGATTATTCTGCGCCTCACAGGCAAAGGCAAAATCAAAAAAGACCTGCTCACTTTTCAGGAAAATAAATTTCTTTGTCAGCGCCTCACGGAGATTCATGGAAATCCCCATCTGCAGGAAGGATTTGTCGCAGAGCTTCTGAAAATACCAGTTCACCAGATCGTACTTGTCTTTAAAGTACCGGTAAAACGTCGGACGCGAGACCTGTGCTTCCTCAAGAATCTCCGTAACGGTAATCTTCTCCAGACTCTTGCTTTCCATCCGTTTCTTTAAAGCTTCAGCAATTTTATAAGGCGTCACCTGAGGGCCATTCATGATCTGTATCTCCGTTTCAAATATTATTCATACGGCTATTATATCATCACAAAAGTATGACTGAAACCCTGAATCTGCCGGAAATGACATAAATTCCGTCAGCACTGCAGCTGCACGGTTTCATGCCTCAGACACATTCGCTCACATCAGACATAATCCCGCACAAAGGTATGCTTTCCGTTCTCGCAGTCGTAAACCCTGATCTCACAGTTCTTCGGATGCGGATGCCAGCGGATGCCGCCCGGCTTGTCTTCCAGATAACCGCAGAGCGGGCGGATGATGCCGCCGTGGCAGACAACAAGCACATTGCCGCTCTCCTTCTGCTCCAGCTCCTTCAGAAAATCATGACTTCTCTTCACGGCCGAGGCAATCGTCTCGACCGACTTCGGGGCGGGGATGAGCTGAGGCAGCATCCAGTATGCCGTCATCGCCGGCCCGAGCAGATAATATTTCTTTCCCTCATATCTGCCGAAATCAAACTCAATAATTCTCCTGTCCGTGATCACTTCGGAGGGATCCACATTTCCGATGATCGATGCCGTCTTCACTGCGCGCACCAGAGGGCTCGCGTATACGGCATCAAACGTCACCGCGCCGATTTTTTCACGTGCCGCCTCCGCCTGTGCGACGCCTGTATCATTCAGCGGGATGTCCGTCCTGCCGGCCATCAGCTTCTGCCTGTTCATATCTGTCTGTCCGTGTCGGGTAAGGTAAATTCTCATACCTGCTCCTTTCCTCCTGTGCCGGTGTTCGCTGACTTTTCTATTTTACACCCGTAACCAGGCTGTGTGGACACGATTCTGCCATATCACGGAACACATGGTTACTGTTCACTCTTTGCCAGCCACTGTCACACATGGAGACTCCCGGGCTGTAAAAGACAAAAGGACCCGGACTTCTCCGGGCCCCTCGCTTATTCAGATTCACGGCAGATTCTCTTTCTGCTGTTCAGGCTTTCTCTCAGGACGCAGCCTGTGCTTTCTCCTTTGCGTCCGTCTTCATATAAAGACTCTTCAGAATGATCGGTGTCACGATCGAGCTGATGATGATCAGCAGAATAACGGAAGTGAAGAACTGGCTGTCCATCATGCCCGCCTTCAGTCCTCTCTGTGAGACGATCAGCGCCACCTCTCCTCTGGTCATCATGCCGACGCCGATTTTCAGGCTTTCATCCTTCGAATACTTCAGGATTCTGGACATGAGGCCGCAGCCGATGACCTTCGCGATCATGCCGACCGCAACAAATGCGAGCGAGAAGACAATGACCGAGGGATCGATCTGCTTCAGATTGGTCTGAAGTCCGATGCTGACGAAGAAAATCGGTCCGAAGATCATGTAGCTGTTGATATCCATCTTGCGCTCGATGTACGCGGAATCATCCAGTGAGCTCAGAATAATGCCCGCGCAGTAAGCACCTGTGATATCGGCAACGCCGAAAAATCTGTCCGCCACATAGGACATCCCGAAGGCGAGTACCAGTCCGATGATCGGGATTCTTCTGGTGTGGGGATAACGCGCATCAACCCATTTCATGATCTGGTAAATGATATAGCCCACACCGATGGCGAAGACGAAGAAAAGAACCATCTTCAGAACAACGATGCCCAGATTTGCCTTCGGGTCCTTCAGGCTGATCACGGCCGTCAGAACAATGATGCCGAGCACATCATCGATCACCGCCGCATTCATGATCGTCATGCCGACTTCAGTAGACAGCTTGCCCATATCACGGAGCGCCTGCACCGTGATGCTGACGGAGGTAGCCGTCAGGATCGTGCCGATAAACAGCGCACGGATGAAATTCTCCGAACCCCAGCCGCCGAAACCGTAGAACGCCATGTACAGAATCGTGCCGCAGATCAGCGGAACCACAACGCCCGCCGTAGCAATCAGGGTTGCCTTTGCGCCTGAGCGCTTCAGCTGTCCGATATCCGTCTCCAGTCCGGCACTGAACATCAGCAGAATCACACCGATCTCAGCCATGTCAGTCAGAAAATCATTGGTCTGGATCAGATTCAGCAGACTCGGCCCGATCAGAAGGCCGGCCACGATTTCACCTGCAACCTCCGGTGCCTTGATTTTTCTCGCCAGAAGCGCAAAAAACTTGGCAAAAATCAGAATAATCGCAAGCTCTTCCAGCATATCCAGCGTATCCACAATAAAGTCCCCTTTCCCTTTACTGTGGCACCACCTTCCGTGATGCGCACAGTTTTCAGTTCAGTACCATGCCAAGTCCGATCGCGGCATGTCCGCCATGGCAGGTAATGACCGCGCCGCAGACATCATAGCTGCAGCGTTTAAAACCGAGTTCCTTCGCAGTACGTTCCATCTCATCAAGAACCTCCTGCTTCACGCCCTCTGTATACATGATATAAAGCGTATCGCGCTTCACGTCATACTTCTCACACATGTCGCGGATGTATCTGCCGCAGATCTTCAGCATGTTGCCGCGGTAGCGTCCGGCTGCGAACAGATGTCCATCCTTGTCCGGCACGATCAGCGGCTTGATTTTCAGCACATTCGAAGCAATGTAGGCCGCATTCGTCACCCGTCCGCCCGCGCGCAGGAATTCAAGCGAATCCGGCACGAAGGAACACTGAATGTGATCCGTGATGGCATCAAACTCGTGGAAAAGCGCATCATAATCGGTGATGGCCTCCGCGCCGCCCTTCGAATTGAGAAGCGCCCGCGCCTCCGCAATATAGGCGATGCAGCCCGCGCCGAATCGCTGCGTATCAATCGTGTAAATATCCTTAAACTCCCTGACCGCAACGACGGAATGCTCATAATTGGTAGAAATGCCCGCCGCCAGCGCAAAATGATAGATGACGCTGTCCGGATGCTGTTCCCTCAGCTTCGTGAAAAAATCGATATAATCCTGTACATTATCGGCGGAACTCTTCGGCGTATCGCCTGTTCTGTCGAAATAATCGTACAGTTCACTGATGGGAATCGAGCCGTCATCGAAAGTTTTTTCTCCCATGGTCACATGCATGGGCAGGACAATCACGCCCAGCTTCTCCTGCAGTTCCTTCGGCACATCCGATCCGCTCTCTGTCGTAAACAATATTTCTTTCATATTAAAATGCTCCCAACTCATTCCCCTCGGATAACTCATCGCATCATCAAGAAAAAAAAGCGTTTTCAGAGCAGATTATACAATGCCCGGAAGATTGTGTAAAGTTGTCTCCTTTCACAAAATCTTCGCCCGGTGCATCCGACAGCCGCATCCGTCTGTCCGCCCTGTGTCTCCGGCAGCGCCCGAACTGTCATGTTTACTCAGAACATCGGAATAACCAAAAGATAATACGATAATCGCATGACATTCCCCGGGCGATTGTGTCATAGTACTGTATAAGTCCGTCGCATGCCAGAGGCGGACTATCACTTTCGGTTTTTTCAGGAGGATAATAAAAATGATCAGAAACTGTCAGGTCTGCCATCTGGATAATCCACTTGGCTTTCGCATGGATGATACACTGATGTTCCGCTGGACTGCGGAAGATCTCCCGGGTACCCGGACGGATACCGCCCGCATCGTCATTTACGAGCTCTCACCTTCCGGTGAAAAAATCGCCGTCGCCCGCGACACAGGCTTCACGCATCTGGATTCCCTCGCCGCTGAAATCCGTCTCCCGCTGAAGCCGGAGACACGCTATGCCTGGAATGTAACCGTCCGGACAGACACCGGTGCCGAAGAGGCCGGCCCGGAGCAGTATTTCGAAACCGGCCGCATGGACACTCCGTGGCATGCCCGCTGGATCGGCTGCGACGACACCGATCCCCGCCATCCCGTTTTCTCAAAGGAAATCCATCCGTCCGGAAAAGTCGTGCGGGCCCGCCTGTACATCACCGGCCTCGGCCTGTACGAGGCGTCTGTCGACGGACAGAAAATCGGAAACGAATTCCTCACCCCGGGCTGCAACAACTACAGCAGCTGGATTCAGGTGCAGACCTTTGATGTCACAGACCTCATCACCGACGGCTGCACGCTCTCCGTCACGCTCGGAAACGGCTGGTATAAGGGACGTTTCGGTTTCACCGTTCTGCCGGAACCGTGGTACGGCGACTCCTGGAAGCTGCTGGCCGAGCTGGTTCTCTGCCTCGATGACGGCACAGAACAATATATCGGGACCGACGAGAGCTGGCAGGTGACGCGTTCTTCCATCACCTTCTCCAACATCTATGACGGCGAGCACAGAGACGACACGCTGCCGCCGGTCCCCGCCGTTCCGGCGCGCCTGACCGATGCCCCGGAAGGTACACTGACGGACCGTCTCTCCGTACCTGTCACTGTCGCAGAAGAGCTTCCCGTAAAAGAAAAAATCCTCACGCCCGCCGGTGAAACCGTCATGGACATGGGGCAGAATATCGCCGGAATTTTCAGACTGAAGCTTCATCACCCGGCGCGTGGCAAAAGGATTCACCTTCAGTTCGGAGAAGTCCTGCAGGACGGTTGCTTTTACCGGGATAACCTGCGCTCCGCGAAAGCTGAATACTGGTACACCTCCGACGGATCCGATACGACGCTTCAGCCGGCCTTCACCTTTTACGGATACCGCTATGTAAAAATCGAAGGCATCGAAAATCCCGATCCGGCCGACTTCACCGCCCTGGTTCTGACTTCTTCGATGAACCGCACGGGAGAACTGCATACCGGCGACGAACGCATCAACCGCCTCATCGCCAATGCCGACTGGAGCCGGAAGGACAATTTCATCGATGTGCCGACAGACTGCCCGCAGCGCGACGAGCGCATGGGATGGACCGGTGACGCAGAGGTCTTCTGCCCGACCGCCCTTTTCGAGAGCGATGCCACGGCTTTTTACAGAAAATTCCTGTATGACCTGAGAACGGAACAGAAGTCTCTCGGCGGCATGGTGCCTGTCGTCATTCCTTCCTTCGATCAGAAAAAGCTCTGCGGCGCAGCGTGGAGCGATGCCGCCACCATCATGCCCTGGACCATTTACCAGTACATGGGAGATGTGTCCGTGTTAAGGGAAAGCTTTGATTCCATGAAGGACTGGGTGGAATATATGCGCACCCGCGAAGAAGACGGACACCGCTGGATGAAGCAGTTCCAGTTCGGAGACTGGCTTGCCCTTGACGGAGACGGAAAAAAAGACTCCGTCTTCGGCGGAACCGACAACGGATTTATCGCCGAGGTTTATTACCTGTACAGCACAAGGATCACGGCGCAGTCGGCCGCGCTGATCGGCAGAGACGAGGACGCCGCTGCATACGGAAAACTGGCGGAGGACATTCTCAGGGATATCCGCTTCACTTTCTTCACACCCGCCGGTCACTGCAGCATCCGGACGCAGACCGCCTGTCTTCTGTCACTGGCCCACGGTCTTTCCCCGCGCCCGGAAACCGTCGCCTCCGACCTGAAGGACCTGCTCCTGCACAGCGACAACAAACTGAAGACCGGCTTCATCGGAACGCCGATGCTCTGCGAAGCGCTCTCGGAAACCGGCAATCCGTACCTCGCATGGCAGATTCTGTTCAACGAGGAATTCCCGGGATGGCTGTATGAAATCAATCTGGGCGCCACCACGATCTGGGAGCGGTGGAATTCACTGGAACCGGACGGACACGTATCCTCCACGGGCATGAACAGCTTCAACCACTACTCCTATGGTGCCATTGTGACATGGATCAGAGAACGCGCCGCGGGACTCCGCCGCGATCCGGAGGTACCGGGATTCCGGAAGGTCATCTATGCGCCGGAGCCGCACATCAGGCTGAAATACGCCGATGTATCCTATGATTCCGCCGCAGGCAGGTGGTCGGCGCACTGGGAACTCTCCTCGGAGCGGGCCATCTCCGTCCGTCTCCATGTTCCCTTTGACTGCACGGCCGATGTGATGCTTCCTCAGGCACCGGCATCGGTATATGAGGACCGCCTGAATCCGCTCTTTGCTTCTGTGACGGAAGAAGGAGAAAAACGGATCTGCCACGTGGGTCCCGGCGACTACAGCGTCGAGTACATGACCGCAGAGCCTTTCCGCAGAGTATGGAACACCTCGCTCACGCTCCGTGAGCTGCTCAGCTATCCCGCCTGTGCCCGCACGATCCGCGAGGTATGCCCGGCTGCCGAACAGCTGCCCGCCATGTACCGCGAGTTCCCGCTGCCGGAAGCTGTCGATGCCTGGGATCCGGCGCTCATTCCGGAAGAGAAAATGAAAAAGCTTGACGAAGCGCTCCGCCGCGTCGTCTGAAAAAAAACAGGGGCAGGTGCCTTATTCAGGCACCTGTCCCCGTATTTTCTTTCAGATCAGGCAGAACGGCGCCGACGCTCTGCAGCTCCGATGTCCTGATCCCCTTCCCGTAATAAAACTTCCGGTATTCCTTCGGCGTAATGAAATTCAGTTTCTTAAAGACCGAACAGAAATAATTGCTCGTGGAGAACCCGAATTCAAAGGCAATATCCGTGATGCTCTTGTCGGTCTGGATCAGCTCTCTCTTTGCGTATTCCAGTTTCTGAACGGTCACATATTCCGCCGGCGTCACCCCGATCGACTCCTTGAACTTCACCTTGAAGCGTGAGAGCGAATACCCGCTTCTGTCCGCGAGCTCGCTGAGCCGGATTTTGGCGTGAATGTTGTCACGCACATAATTCAGCGCGTTCTTGATGCCGGGGTCAATCTCCACGGCACTCTGTTCCTTCACCGGCTGCAGAAACTGCAGCGTGAACAGAAAAGCCGTCAGAAACTGAACGCCGATCCTGTTGCTCTCCTCATTTCGCTCGCTGAAAAAGTTAAACGCGCTGCGCAGGTAATTGAAATGTGTCTGCGTCAGCCGGAGCTGCCTGCTCCTTACCGCCATCAGCGACCGGATCAGTGCCCTCGAGTATTCCGGATTGAGCCCCAGCATCTGATCCGGCTTCGAAATGTCAATCTGGAACGCAAAAAACTCGCACGGCGCCATCGGTTTCGTTCCATTGGAATGAATCTCAAACGGAAAGACGATCATCGCCTCATTGCCTGTGGTGGTGTAATTATAGAAGGCCCCGTCCTTCTCGATCTGCGTGAACCGGGTGCCCTTGATCATGCAGTGAATCTCAATGATATCCGAATGCAGGTGCGGCGGCGCCGGCGTCACGGACGTCGTATAATTCCAGTAGGAAAAGTTGCCGAGTCCCTGGATGTGATGGTCATTTTTTGTCAGTACCTTCTTCTGCCTCGTCCAGCAGTAGGAATCAAAAATCTCAAACACAGCCGTTTCCCTTCAGTTCAGAAAATCTGTGGCCCGCGGTTTCCGGGTCTTCCTGGGCATCACGCGGTCGGCTGTTCTGGCGATAAACGCCGTCAGATCCTCGGAGCAATGATCCGTGTCGAGGATATAGGCTTTCGTTTTATCCACCATCAGATAGGTATTGCTCCTCGTAAAAATCACGTCCTTCAGTTCCCTGTAGAGCACGCGCGATCTCCCGTACTTATTCTCAGCGGTGAAATAATCCCGGTAAAAGACAAATTCCGTCGTCACGCCCTCCATCCGGGCGGCCATCTTCTTATATGCGGAATGCGTTGACTGCCTGAGGCTCGCATACATGCCGAGCGGAAACAGGACCGCCAGAATCAGAAAAGACACACCCATCATGGTCTTCCCCTGCAGAAAATACCCGACGCAGAACACCAGCATAACCAGTTCAAAGCAGACCATAAAAGTCCAGTACGGTCTCCGCCTCTGCTGCATCGCCAGCGTCATCCGCCGGAACTCGTCATACGAGAATGTCGTCTCTGACCGGTAGAGCGGCGTATCCTGTGCTGCTGTATCCTTACACTTTTCTTCCAATTGTAAAAGACCTCCATACCTGATTTTATAATTTTCTTCATTATAGCAGATTGTCAGCGAAAAAATTATAAAATCGTACTGCGGACTATATCGAAAGTTTTCGCTGTCAGGATTGTGTATAGTAAGGGGCAGATAAGATAAAACGTTTTTCTGTTCATCAGCAGACAGGGCGGCCGACCTGAGCTCTGCAATTAATGAAGGAGGCAGAATTCATGGAGGCAGGCAGAGGTGTCTGGCCCGTTATGATCACTCCGTTCACGGAGGATATGAAAATTGATTATAACGGCGTTGAGAAAATTATTGAATGGTATGACCGCCTCGGTGTAACGGGGATTTTTGCCGTATGTCAGTCAAGTGAAATGTTCGAGCTGAACGCACAGGAGAGACTGGAACTGGGCAAATTCGTTATTGATCATACACCGAAGCACATTCAGGTTGTCGTATCCGGCCACGTAGCCGAAAAACCGGAAGATCAGGTGCGCGAAGCACAGGCAATGATCGATGCCGGAGCCGACACGTATGTATTTATTTCAAATCAGTTTGCAAAACCGGATGAAAGCGAAGATGTGGCGAAGAAGAATATCGAGTATCTGATCAGCCATATTGACGCGCCGGCATTCGGCGTATACGAATGCCCTTATCCTTACAAGAGAGTGATCTCTCCGGAACTGCTCCGCTGGATGGCGGACACCGGAAAGTTCTCCTTCCTGAAGGATACCTGCTGCGATCTGGATATGCTGAAGGCAAAGGCAGACGCAGTAAGGGGCACGGGACTGAAGATCTACAACGCCAACGGCGCTACGCTTCTTGAATCACTGAAATACGGATGTGCTGGCTATTCGGGTGTGATGTGCAACTTCTTCCCGGATCTCATCGTATGGCTGGTCGATCAGTTCGACAAACAGCCGGAGCTGGCCGAGGAGATGCAGGACTTCATCGGAGCCGCATCAACCATCGAGTGTCAGGTTTACCCCTGCAACAGCAAGTACTACCTGCAGCTGGAGGGACTTCCGATCACCACGAAATCCAGAAAACAGGACGACGCACTGATGACCGGATCAAGAAAACTGGAAATCATACAATATCGGAATGTTGTACAGCGTTTCCGTGAGTATTTTTTCAATAAGGTAAAGCAGTAAAAATGCCATATAACGTATTAAGGAGGGAAAGAAATGAAACGTAAACTTTTCGCAATCCTGATGAGCACAGCCATGGTTGCAGCTATGGCCGGATGCGGCAGCAGCAGTGCATCATCCGCAGCTTCTTCCGCTTCATCAGCATCTTCGGCAGCTTCATCATCATCCACAGCTGAGGCTTCCGCATCTGAGACATCTTCAGCTTCTTCGGCATCATCCGAATCCTCGGAGAGCGCATCGTCTTCTTCAGCAGAGACGGTATCCGCTGACAGCTCCGCTGCTTCAGGAGACGTCGGTGATCCGGTAGAGCTGGTATTCACCTCAGTATCCGTTACCGGAGACTCCCACACAACGGCTATGCAGGCTTTCGCCGACAAAGTCAATGAGCTGTCCGGCGGCAACGTAACCTGCAAGACCTACTCCGACGGCACACTCTTCGCAGCAGACGCCGAGTGGGATGCTCTTGTTTCCGATCAGGCAGATATCGCCTATATCTCCTTCCCGACTCTGGCTACACAGGAAGGTCTGGAATGGTGCTCCATGTTCGGTACCGCTTATTTCTGGAACAGCTACGATCATATGACCTCTGTTCTGAACGGCGACATCGGCAAGAACGAAATCTTCCCGGCTATCGAAGAGAAGGTTAACGCCGTACCGCTTTCCGCTTTCTATCTCGGCGTTCGTGTCATCAACACCAGAAACAAAGAGATCAACTCCTACTCCGATATGAACGGCGTTCTCCTCAGAATGCCGAACTCCGAGACATGGCTGCATCTCGGCGAGGCACTCGGTGCCAACCCGACCCCGCTGGCTTTCTCAGAGCTCTATACCGCACTGCAGACCGGCGCCGTTGACGCACAGGATAACCCGCTGCCGACCGACGTTTCCGCCAAGTTCTACGAAGTAGCTCCGTACATTGCCATGACCAACCACGTTGTTGACTCCATCATCCCGATGATCAACAAGGATAAATGGAACAGCATGACCGAGCAGCAGCAGAAATGGGTAACCGAGGCTATGGAATATGCCCGTAAGGTCAACGATGACGCCCGTAAGGAAGAGGAAGACAAGGATGTGCAGACACTGAAGGACAACGGATGCACCATCACTTATCCGGATATCGACGAGTTCAAGCAGAAAGCAAAAGAGTACTACGATGCTCATCCGGATCAGGAAGCAACCTGGAACATGGATCTGTACAATGAGATTCAGGATGCTGCAAAGTAAATTCGTTATCAGGGACCTGTAAAACTGCAGACAGCGTCTTTACAGACGTCACATAAATTCATTGCGGGCCGGGCGGTATCAAGTCTGTCCGGTCCGTTTTGTGACTTGAGGAGGACAAATTCATGTCGGACGAAAAAAAGAAATCCTCGATCGGCAAAAAAATCCTCGATATCTTCGATGTGGGTGTGACGAGTTTCTCGTTTCTGATGGTCTTCATTGCATTCATGATTTCCATCGTCTCCCGCTACTTCCTGCGTGTAGCCGTTTCATGGACCTATGAAATTTCCATCCTGGGCTATATGTGGGCGATGTATTTCGGGGTTGCAAAATGTATGGAAAGCGACAGTCATGTCGTCTTCTCTCTGCTTTATGACAAACTTGGTTTCAAAGGAAAGAAATTCTGTTACATTCTGAACAATACCATGCTTGCTGTTCTGCTGATCATCTGCATCTATCCGTCCATCAAATCATGGGCAGCCAGCAAAATGGTAACCGGAGTTCTGAAAATCCCGTACAAGGCAGCTTTCTTCCCGTATTTCTATATGGTGATCATGGTCATTGCCCGTGCGATCATTAATATCCGAAAGGGAATTCATAACGACGTTCCCGGAAACGAAAACGCAGAGCTGTTCGATGCGGCTGCAGAGGCCGGCGAGCAGATTGAGTCAGATCTTTCAGAAGCGAAAGGAGGAAAAGCAGAATGAACTGGCCTATTCTGATCCTGTTTGTTTCCATGGCGTTCTGCTTCTGCATAAGAATGCCGATTTCCTTCTCCATGCTGGCGGCCTCCGTCATCTACTTCCTGACGAGTGACGTTTCTCAGCTGACACAGGTATTCTCCGTTATCAACGGCAACACCTTCTCGAATTACACCATGCTTGCCGCCCCGCTTTTCATCTTCATGGCCAACATCATGAATGAATCCGAGGTTACCGACAAGATGTTCGCCTTCTGTAACGGTCTTCTCGGAAAACTGAAAGGCGGCACCGCACAGGTAAACGTTCTGCTGTCGCTGATTTTCTCCGGTATGACAGGATCCGCCATCGCGGATGCCTCCGGTATCGGTACCATGGAGATCGCTCAGATGAAGAGCGAGGGTTATGACGCACCGTTCTCGGCAGCCATCACAGCGGCTTCCGCAACGATCGGACCGATCTTCCCTCCGTCCATCCCGATGATCATCTACGCCATGCTTTCCGGCGCTTCCGTCGGGCAGCTCTTCATCGGCGGCGTCGTTCCCGGCGTCATGCTGACCATCGTACTTGCCATCTATGTCGGCATCATCTCCTATAAGAGAAATTATCCGGCCGGCGTCATTATGACCGGAAAAGAGTTCGGCATGGCAACCCTGAAGGCGCTTCCCGCCCTGCTGACCGTTGTTATCCTTCTCGGCGGCATCTACACCGGTGTCTGCACACCGACCGAGGCAGGAGCCCTGGCATCTGCCTACGCGCTGATCATCTCCACCTTCGTGTACAGAACGATGGGACTGAAAAAGCTCTGGCACATCATCAAGGTTTCCGCAGCCAACACCGCAACGCTGGCGCTGCTGACCGGTACATCCATGCTCTTCTCCTACATCGTTTCCAGAGAGCAGGTGGCGCAGGTCATCGCAAAAGCCGTTATGTCCATGACGGACAACAAGTACATCTTCCTGCTGATCGTCAACATCGTCTTCCTGTTCCTCGGAGCAGTCATGGATGTCAGCACGATCCAGCTGGTATTCGTACCGATGATTCTTCCGCTTGTCAAACTGATGGGCATCGACCTCGTACACTTCGGTGTATGCATCTGCTTCAACATGATGATCGGTCTGTCCACACCGCCGTTCGGCATGCTGCTGTTCATTGTAACCGGCATCTCGCGGGCAAAAATCAGCGATGTCATACGGGAGATCCTGCCCATGGTACTGCTGATGATCGGCGAGCTCTTCCTTCTGGTCTATGTGCCGCAGATCATCATGTTCCTTCCAACTCACATGAAATGACAGTAACGGTACTGAGAACACGAAACGAAGCTGTCCGGAACGTATCCGGGCAGCTTTTTTTATCAGAATCAATCGACGGAGGTAATGAAAATGATTATTGACACTTTATCCCATGCATCTGTCTATCACCGGATGCCGGATCTTTCCGGTGTACTCGACTTCAT
This sequence comes from uncultured Eubacteriales bacterium, assembly GCA_900319355.1. Taxonomy (GTDB): domain Bacteria; phylum Bacillota; class Clostridia; order Lachnospirales; family Lachnospiraceae; genus Bilifractor. Next base: position 17,763 of record ONOC01000010.1, read on the forward strand.
CAGCCGCACAGACCTGAACAGCCTTCCTGACGGGAGGACGGACATTGACGGCGACAATCTCTACGTCATGATCCAGCGCCCGGAGCTGAAACAGGCTGCCGAAGCCCTGCCGGAGGCTCATGACAGGTATATTGATTTTCAGCTTGTGCTGAAGGGCGAAGAGCTGATGGGATATGCAAAGCGAAGCGAACTGGGAGACCCGGTAAAATCCGACGCGGCACACGACATCTATTTCTACCGGCAGCCGGAGGGCATGCCGCTTTTACCGGTCCGCGAGGGCATGTTCGCGGTCTTCTATCCCGGTGATGCCCATGCGCCCTGCATCCGGACCGGTGCCTGCGGTGCCAGCGTCAAAGCCGTCTTCAAAATAAAGGTATAAGGCTGCGATTTTCTCTGTATTGTGATAGTATATGGCTGTCGGCTGTACCGGCAGAACCGCACACCGAAGGTGGGTACCAGAAGGAGTTTTCATGCGCGTATTAAATTTCGGATCACTGAATGTAGATTATGTATATAAGGTTGACCATATCCTCGTCAGGGGCGAAACCCTGCAGTCCGGTTCGCGCCGTATCTTCAGCGGCGGCAAGGGGCTGAACCAGTCGGTTGCTCTCGCAAGGGCAGGCCTTGAGGTATATCATGCCGGCAGCACCGGTCAGGGCGGAGAATTTCTCACCGGTGTTCTCGAAGATGCCGGCGTCCACACGGATTTTGTCCGGGTGCTGAAGGACACACCGTGCGGGCACACCGTCATTCAGAACGATAAAGACGGTGACAACTGCATCCTCCTCTTCGGCGGCGCCAATCAGTGCATCACCGATGAACAGGTCGATGAGGTACTCTCTCACTTCGGCAGCGAGGACACCCTGGTTCTCCAGAACGAAATCAACGCCAATGTGAAGATCATGGAGAAGGCGCACGAGAAAGGACTCACGATTGTGCTGAATCCCTCTCCCTTCGATGAAAAAATCGCGGCACTTCCGCTTTCGTACGTCGATATCTTCTTCATGAACGAAATCGAAGCCGCGCAGATGGCAGGCATCCGCTCTGACGATCCGGATGCGCTTCTGGACAGTCTCGAGGCGAAATTCCCGGAGGCACGGCTGGTGCTCACCCTGGGCGGGGCAGGCTCCGTGTGCAGCTTCCGGGGCGAAAGAACCCGCCAGCAGATCTATCCGGTGCATGCGGTTGATACTACGGCGGCCGGCGATACTTTCACAGGATTTTTCCTCTCCGGTATTCTCCGGGGGCTTGACACAAAGGAAGCGCTCGATCTGGCATCCCGGGCTTCCGCGGTCGCGGTCACACGGCCGGGCGCAGCGCCGTCCATACCGACGCTGAAAGAGGTGGAGGCATACCGGTTCTGAGACACAGGCAAACGACCGATACCGCCACCGGCAGATGCGGTAAACATCCATATCATGAAAGACAGGGGCAATCCACATGGAGGATAAGAAAACAGGACTGATCATGGAAGGCGGCGCCATGCGCGGCATGTTCACCTGCGGCGTCATCGACGTCATGATGGAGAACGACATCACCTTTGACGGCGCCATCGGCGTTTCGGCCGGCGCGGTTTTCGGCTGCAACTACGAATCCCGGCAGATCGGGCGGCCCATCCGCTACAACAAACGTTTCTGCAGGGACAGACGGTACGAAAGCTTTCACTCTCTTGTCACGACAGGCAATCTGTACAACGCGGATTTCTGCTACCGGCAGCTGCCGGACGAACTGGATCCCTGGGACTATGAAACCTTCACGGCAAACCCGATGGATTTTTATGTATGCTGCACGGATGTGGAGACCGGCAGCGCCGTCTATCACCGCTGCACCACGGGCATCGGCGACGACATGACCTGGATGCGCGCATCCGCCTCCATGCCGATCGTCTCAAGGATCGTCGAGGTCGACGGTTATAAACTGCTGGACGGCGGTGTGGCCGATGCCGTTCCCCTGCAGTACTTTGAATCCATAGGCTACAACCGGAATGTCGTTCTGCTGACTCAGCCCAGGGGCTTCCGCAAAAAGAAAGGCCGTCTCACGCCGATCGTCCGCCGCAGATACAGAGACTATCCGGCATTCATCAGCACCTGGGAACACATGGAGGAGCGCTACAACGATCTCATGGACGAGATCGACCGGCAGGAGTCGGAGGGAAAAATCCTCGTCATCCGGCCGGTCACCGGCCTGAAGATCGGCAAAATCGAGAAAAATCCCGCCGAACTTGAGCGCGTCTATCAGGCCGGCCGCCGGGCCGGCAGGCGCGCGCTCCCTCAGATACGGGATTTCCTCGCATAAAATTCAGCATCATCATAACATTCAGCATCGTCATAACATTCAGCATCGTCATAACATTCAGCATCGTCATAACATTCAGCATCGTCATAACATTCAGCATCATTGGGTAAAAACGGGAGCGGCCAAAATCATGCCGCTCCCGTTTCTTTATATCATTCCTGTCTGATATCCGTTTTCGGATGTCCGGTTTCAGATATTCAGCAGTCTGCTGTACTCGGTCAGTGCGCCCTCGGTATCGTGTGCCAGAACCTGCTTTGCCAGCGTCTTGCCGAGCTGTACGCCCTCCTGGTCGAAGCTGTTGACGTTCCACAGGAATCCCTGGAACATGACCTTATTCTCATAGTGAGCAAGCAGCGCACCCAGTGTCTTCGGTGTCAGCTGATCCGCAATGATGATGCTGGACGGACGGCCGCCCTCAAAGTTCTTGTTCAGGTTCTCATTCTCTCTGCCGCAGGCAAAGGCAACGATCTGCGCCGCTACGTTCGCGCAGAGCTTCTGCTGGCTGGTGCTTCCCTGAATCTCCACATCATTGCCGATCTGGTTCTTCTTAAATCCGATGAACTGAAGCGGAACAATCGTCTTTCCCTGATGGAGCAGCTGATAGAAAGAATGCTGTCCGTTTGTGCCGGGCTCTCCGAAAATGATCGGTCCGGTCACATAGGAAACCGGTTTGCCGAAACGGTTGACCGACTTTCCGTTGGACTCCATATCCAGCTGCTGCAGATGTGCCGGGAAGCGGGACAGGGCCTGTGAATAAGGCAGCACTGCGGTTGCCGGATAACCAAGGATATTGCGCTCATATACGCCGATCAGCGCATCCAGCATATCCGGGTTCTTCAGCGGGTCGGCTTCCTTTGCCGCCTCATCCTCTTCATGTGCGCCGTCCAGAATCTCCGCGAATACCTCCGGTCCGAAGGCAAGCGACAGAACCGCGCCGCCGACCACAGACGAAGAAGAATAACGTCCGCCGATATAATCATCCATAAAGAAAGCGTCCAGATATCCGCCGTTCTTTGCCAGAGGTGAAGTCTCGCTGGTGCAGGTGATCATATGCTTCGCAGGATCAAAGCCTTCCTTCGTCAGCGCATTCTTAACGAAGGCTTCGTTGGTCAGCGTCTCAAGCGTCGTGCCCGACTTTGATACCAGAATAAAAATCGCGTGCGCGACATCAACGGATTTCAGCACTGCCGTGGCGTCATCCGGATCTACGTTGCTGATGAAATGAGCATCCATGAACAGCTTTCCGTTCGCTCTTGCCCAGTTCTCCAGCGCGATATACAGCGCGCGGGGACCGAGGTCACTTCCGCCGATACCGATCTGCACGACCGTCGTGAATTTCTCGCCGGCTTCATTCGTGATCTCGCCGTTATGAACCTTATCTGCAAAATCAGCGATCCGCTGCTGCTGTTCTCTGTAAAAATCTCTCTTGTTGACGCCGTCGGCAATCACGTCGTCGCCCAGCTGTCCTCTGCAGAGCTGATGCAGCACCAGTCTGTTCTCGCCGGTGTTGATCACGGCGCCGTTGTACAGCTCCTTATACTTCTCCTGCAGCTGTGCCTCATCGGCCAGTTTCACCAGGGCTTCAAGAACCGTGTCATCGACTTCCTTTGCCGCATAGTTGTACGCCATGCCGCATGCCATCGGAACACTGTACTTCCGTACTCTCTCTGCTCCGCTCTCTCCGCTCATGACCTCGCGGAGGCTGACGCGCTTCACGCCGCCCAGTGCCTTAAACGAATCAAGCTCGTCCAGATTTTTCCAATCTGCCATTGTCTTCGTCCTCCTGTATCTGATGAATTACTTTTTCAGACTGCCTTATCAATATCAAAAGTACCACAAAAAAGCGTTTCTATAAAGTCCGTATGCGCAGAAGCGGATGACGGGCTTCAGCCTTCTTTTCTCTTCTCCGCCTTTGCGGTGAATCTGTCATTGCTGATGATAAAACGCTCGTGCGTTCCCTCACCGATCACGCCTTTTTCATCGCGCACTTCCACATCAAATACCAGACGGCGGCCGTCGACCTCTTTCAGAACCGTCTTCGCAGTCACCTTCATGCCCACCGGTGTCGGCGCCTCATGCTGAACATTCAGCAGCGTTCCGACGGTACCCTGTCCGCTTTCCAGCTGATCCGCAACGCTTCTCCACGCCGCCTTCTCGATCAGTGCCATCATACAGGGCGTCGCGTACACCAGAAGCTCACCGCTTCCGACCTTCCACGCCGTCTTCTCCTCCGTCACCGTTTCTTCAGCTGTTCCTGTGATCCCAGTCTCAAGCATAGCCCGTCCTCCATGATTTCAGCTTTATTATCAGTGTAAGCGGGGATTCTCCGCTCCCTTCAGAAGAGCGGTATCTCCCGCACAGCCTCTATCATAACACAACAGCGCATCCTGTAAAACCGGACGCTCACTGCTTTTTCGCATCGGCAAGCATGGTGCAGAGCTCCGGGATCGTCGTTTCAAAATCAACGCCGTACCACGGCTTTGCCGGATTGTCGAGCGTCGTGCGGATGGTGTCCGCGGTGTAGTCCGCCGCCAGACGGAAAGATTTTTCCAGAGACAGACCGTTCATCAGCGCACCGACCGAAACGCTGGCGAAGATATCGCCCGTTCCGTGATAGGAGGCGTCCACACGGTCATTCTCATAGCTGAAATATCTGCCGGTTTCCGTATCCAGTCCGTACACGCCGGTCCTGCCCGGTGTAAAGGCGATGCCGGTCAGCACGACCTTCTTCGCTCCGAGCTTCGCCAGCTTCTGCAGCAGCGTCTCGATCCAGGCGCGGTCGTAGTCCTCGCGGTACGGCGTATCCGTCATGAAGCATGCCTCCGTCAGATTCGGCACAATGACATCTGCACTGCCGCACAGGCCCGCGTTCAGCTTTGCGTAGGATTCGTCGAACGCCGGATACAGTTTGCCGTTGTCGGCCATGACAGGATCGATGAAGATCAGCGTATCGTCCGTGCGGAACATGTCAAAAATCTTCTTCGCGATATCAATTTCCTCTGCTGATCCGAGATAACCGGTGTAAATGGCGTCAAATTTCACGTTCTGGGATTTCCAGTGCTCCGCGATCGGCAGCAGCTGATCCGTCAGGTCTTTGCAGGTAAATCCCTGAAACATGGTGTGTGTCGAAAGAACCGCGCTCGGAAGAATCACGGTCTCCACCCCCATCGCTGAAATAATCGGAAGCGCCACCGTCAGGGAACACTTGCCGAGACAGGAAATATCCTGGATCGTTAATACTCGCTTCATTGATTTTATCCTCCTGAATCTGTCATCTTCCGGATCCGCATAAAAAAAGCGGCCGGACGGGATTTCTGACCTGTTAACCGGGATTATAGTCGTTTTCTGACCTTTATAAAATGTCCAGATCATCTGATTTTTATATATCCAGAATCTTTGCATGTGGTATGGGTGTTTACACAGGAAGTTTATCTGTGGTATTCTGTGAAATGCCTATGAAATAAGAAAGAAATCAGGAGAAAATCATGCACAAGCTTCAGCGTGCCGGAATGCAGGATACAGAGGAATGCTGTGCCATCCTCGAGGACGGGAAAAAGTATCAGAGAGCCCAGGGATTTGTTCACTGGCCCGACGACTATCCGCAGAAAAGAGATGTCGTGGACGACATCTCTCATCATGCAGGTTATATCTATGTGATTGACGGTCAGATTGCGGCCTGCCTCAGCCTTCATCTGGACGGTGAGCCCTTCTACAGTGACCCGAGAGCGAAATGGCGCACTGACAGTCCGTGTGCGGTTCTGCAGAACCTGGCCGTTGCCGCTCCGTTCCGCAGCCGTCATCTCGCAGGAGAGATCCTCGATGCGGTCGGACTGCTCTGCTGCGTCTTGGGCATCAGTTACATCCGGACCGACATCACCATGCCCAACCGCCGCATGCAGCACATCGCGGAAAAGCACGGCTTCGTCAGATGCGGTCTCGTCAGCTGGAACGGCGGCGATCATTTCTCCTATGACCGGATTCTCACGCGCAGCCTCCAGAAACTTGCAGATGAGGAGATGGCACGCGCCGCTGCTGCCCGGAAAGCTCAGCCTGCCGCCGTCATGCCGCAGGACAGCGTTCCGTCACATACAGGTGCGGCTGATCCTGCCATGGCCACCATGGTGATGCCGGAAAGGCTTGCACGTGCCACAGCTCCTGCCGGGAGTTCCATGGTTACGACCGGCACGGTTCATGTGAGCGCCAGTTCAAACCCGTAACAGCTTTTCTCAAAGCCGTAATTTTCGTAAAACTGATGCGCGTCCTTCCTCGGAAGGCCGGAATCAAGAATCAGCGCCTTGCATCCTTTTTCTCTGGCCATCTCCGCGGCGCGGTCCATCATCATTCTGCCGTAGCCCTTGTGGCGCTTTTCTTTCTTTGTAATGATGCTGGATACGTAGCAGGTCAGGCCGCACATCCAGAACGTCTGAAAATAATCCCCGTGGCAGAAGCCCGTGTATTCTCCGTCATCCAGCAGGAAAAATGCAAAACTGTCCGGATCGTTTATGACCTTTTCATACACCTTCTTCGTCGGCTCATCCTCATAGGTGTTGTAATCCCACAGCGCTCTGATAAATTTCATTGCCTCCGGGAAATCGTCCATCGAAGCCTTTCTGAATTCGATCATCCGTCTCTCACCTGCCCTTTCTTACGGGGCCCTTTCTTACGGGGCCCTTTCATGACCGGTTCTGACCTCAGGACACGGCCTCGCTGCCTCTTCTGTAGAGTGCCTTCCTGTACAGTGCCTCGATATCCTTCTGGTTCAGCTCAACCGGTGTGTTGGTCAGATTGCCTGCGGAAACCTTCATGCAGTTCTCAGCCAGCCATGCCACATCGCTCTCCTGTACGCCGAGATCTGACAATGTGATATCCAGATCCAGATCGCGGAGGAACGAGCGGATTTTTTCCGCGCAGTCCTCAGCGGTATAGCCGCCCATCATGCGGGCGAGCCGGCCGAATTTATACCGGTTACCGCTCCAGGTTGCTTCAACTACTGTCGGCGCCAGTGCGGCAAGTCCCTGCCCGTGAACGACATTCTTCAGTCCGCTTACCGGATGCTCCATGCCGTGGGCCAGCGTCACACCGGCGGTATTGATGACCATGCCTCCGATCGTGCTCGCGATCGACATTTCCTCCCACGCCTTCATGCTTTCTTTGCCGTGGTACAGATCAGGCAGATTCTTCAGAATCAGCGGGATCGCATACATGGCAAGTGCGTCCGTGAAAGGCTGCGACCTGTTCGCCGTATATGCCTCGATGCAGTGGCACAGCGCGTCGAAGCCGACCGATGCCAGAACCTTCTTCGGCATCGTCATCATGCACTCCGGGTCGACGATGGAAACTTTCGCCACAATCGCCGGGCAGCGCAGTGATTTCTTGTCTCCGTTCTCCGGATTGGTGAGAACCGCGAAGCCATTGCCCTCCGAACCTGTACCGCAGGTCGTCGGGATCAGGACAAGCGGCAGTGCGTTGTCGCTGTGTTTTCTGTTGTAGATGTAGTCATTGATATCACCGTCATTGACGGCCATGAAGGCCATGCCCTTCGCAGCATCCATGATGGATCCGCCGCCGATGGCAACGATGACATCCGCACCGGTCTTCTTCGCGAGCTCAGCACCCTCGATGGCTGTCGTTGTCAGCGGGTTCTGCGAAACCTTATCATACAGTTCCGTCTCAAATCCTGCCTTCTTCAGGCTGTTGTTCACCTTGTCATACAGGCCGGACTTCTTCGCACTGGAATGGCCGGTAACGATCAGTGCCCTGCTGCCGTAGGGCTTTGCCAGTTCTCCGACCTGACCGGCTTTTCCCGGTCCGAATACAATATTCACCGGAAGGAAATAGCTGAAAGCCGCTTCCTTTGCCGCAGTAACCGTTCTGCCGGCAGCGGACACGCGGTCCAGTGCCGCAGCCACCTCGGCCTGCTCTACCGTTGCCGCCGTAGCGCCTGCAGGAACTGCTGCCGGACGTGGAGCCGATACCGCAGCGCCTGCCGCAGGAGAAGCTGCTCCCGGAACGGCGGCCGCAGGTGCACCGGCTTCTTTCGCAGCGATATCCGCCGCAGCCTCGCGCTCCTTCGCATATTCCTCATCAAGCTCCGCGTTGGCGATCTCGACAAGCGTACCGAACTTTTCACCGTAAACGGCTCTGCAGCCAAACAGGAAGACAACACCCAGAGCAAACCAGCCGCCGACAATAAGCCATTCTACCGGCTGAAGCGTTGCACCGGTTCCGGGCAGAATGTACATGATAACCATAAAGCCGGACATGATAATGGTCATCGCGCCAACCAGCTTATAATGCTTTACCTTATAAGGTCTCGGCATCGTCGGCTCTTTCTTCCGGAGGATAACAAACGACATGGCAACCATGCAGTAGGCAAGGCAGCACGCCAGGTTGCCGGCATCAACGATCCATACCAGCATCTTCCGGCCGAGAAGCGGTGCGAGACAGCTCAGCAGACCGATCAGAATCAGAGCAGTGATCGGAGTCTTGTATTTCGGGTGAAGCTTTCCGAATGCCTTCGGGATCATGTAGGAAACAGCCATGGAATACATCGCACGGCTGCCGCCGATCAGGAAAGAGTTCCAGCTGGTCACAATACCGCAGAGACCGCCGACAATCAGTACCTTCGCCATCACCGAGCTGTTAAACGCCGCCGCCATCGCGTCGGCTGTCACCAGACCGCTGCCGGAAGTCGCCGCTGCCGTGATCTGGTCATGATTCATCACAAGGCCGACAGACAGGATGATCAGTGCATAGAAGGTAACGGCCAGAATGATCGAAAGCAGAAGCATTCTGGCGATTTTTTTCAGCGGGACATTGATTTCCTCCGCCGCCTGCGGGATGACGTCGAATCCGATGAAATAGAAGGGGCTCATCATGGCCACGCGGAGGATATTTCCGAAGATGCTGCCGCTGCTGCCGCCGATGAAGGCCTGCGAAGAGACGTTGGACGGATCTCCATTGATCACCGAAGCCGCGATCAGAAGAATGCCGGCGCCGCCGATAATGCAGGTCAGAATGGTCTGCATGATCGCAGCGGTTTTTGCACCCCGGATGTTGATCCAGGTGATAAAAACCGCCACCGCAATGGCCACGGCAAGCCAGGACGCATAGACGTCAAAGCCCGCTACCGTATACAGATAACCTTTAAGGAAATGCGGATCCAGATAAGTGATAATGGTGGGCAGCGCACATGCCTCAAAGCAGACAACGCTGACGTAGCCCAGAATGATCGCCCAGGTGCAGACAAAAGATCCGTAGGGACCCATCGCACGATAGCTGAATACGTGCTCGCCGCCGCATTCCGGCATGGCGGGCGTCAGCTCCGCATAGGTCAGTCCAATGAAGAAAATCATCACGCCGCCGAGAATAAATCCGAGCATGGCGCCAATGACACCGCCGCGGTCGATCCAGTCACCGGTCGAAACGACCCATCCCCATCCGATCATAGCGCCGAAGGCAATCACCAGGATGTCCCATGCGCTGAAGACCTTATTGAATTCCGATTGCTGTTTTTCCATAACCAAATCCTCCGCAGCAGACTGACGTGAAACGGATACAAACGCTTCATAATATAAATAAAGACGCCGGAACAGACCCGTATTCCCGGGTTGTTCTGGCGCCTTCGCCCTGCCGTTCATCATTGTAACAGGCTATGCCTCATCAGAAGACATGTCTGTCATTCACCAAGCATCTCAACAAGCATCAGAAGATACTTTGCTGTTTTTTCCCATCCGAGCAGGCTGCTGTCGATCAGCAGATTTCTCTGCGAGCGGTCACCCCTGTAGGTACCTGTAATGTACTTATGTCTCGAATGGTTCATCTCATCATTATAGTCGATAATTTCTTTTGCTTTGTCCTCAGCTACGTGATCCTGTTCCATAATGGAGCGCACGCGCACATCCTTCGGTGCATAGATAAAGATGTTCAGCACATTATCTCTGTCCTTCAGAATGTAGTTGGCACTCCGTCCGATGATCACGCACGGGGATTTTTCCGCCATCTGATTGATGACTTCATACTGCGTATAAATAACGCGGTTCGTAAGATTGGCATATCTGGGTCCGAGGGAAGTCTCGAAGCTGTACTGAACGCTTTTCTTTTTATCCGCTTCCTCGACAAGTCCGCGGTCTACGCCCAGCTGCTCAACTACCTTATCCACCAGATCCCTGTCGTAATACTCGATACCGAGTTTCTGCGAGAGCATCTTACCGATCTGCGGACCGCCTGCTCCATATTCGCATCCGATGGTGATGACCAGATGTTCTCTGTCCATAATAATCTCCTTATCAGTCCGCCGCATGTCTCAGAACAGAACTGCACACCTTAAGGGGGTGTGCAGTGCCGGTCTGTTCTGTGCAGCGATTACAGGTACGAGGATGAAGTGCGGGAGCACGCAGCCTCAGCCCTCAAGTGCTTCCTTCAGAGACTCCTCGAAGATCTCGAGTCCTCTCTTCGTCTGCTCATCCGTCATGCAGAGCGGTGCAAGGAAACGGACTACATTGCTTGCCGTACCTGCGTTCTCAATCAGAAGGCCCTTGTGAAGTGCGTTCTGAATCAGCTTCTGTGTCAGCTCGGTCGCCGGCTCCTTTGTCTCAGGATCCTTGACGAACTCGATACCGATCATGGCGCCGAGGCCTCTGATATCGCCGATCACCGGATACTTCTTTTGCATTTCCTTATATCCGTCGGTGATCATCTTGCCGATATGACGGGCCTTTGCAGGATAATCTTCTTCCTTATAAATCTTCATGGCTGCGAGTGCCGAAGCGCAGGAAACCGGGTTGCCGCAGTAGGTGCCGCCGATGGTTCCGGGCTTTGCCGCATCCATCACCTCAGCACGGCCGGTAATAGCGGAAATCGGCATGCCGCCGCCAAGAGACTTGGCTGTTGTGATGATATCCGGTGCAGCGCCTGCCTCTGCCCAGTACTCGGAAGCGAAATACTTGCCGGTACGGCAGTTACCGCACTGAACCTCATCGGCAATAAGAAGGATGCCGTTGTCGTCGCAGATCTTCCTGATGGCCTTTACCCATTCGATAGGAGCCGGAATGAATCCGCCCTCGCCCTGCAGCGGCTCAACCAGCATGCAGGCAACTTCATTGGCCGGTGTAGCCTCATCAAATACTCTGTACATCGCATCGATGTAATACTTGATGGCTTCGTCTCTGCTGTATCCCTTCGGAGCTCTGTACAGATAAGGATACGGCGCTCTGTAGATACCTGCCGGGAACGGTCCCATGCCCTGTGAATATGCCTTCTTGGCGGTCAGCGCCATGGTCAGGTTGGTACGGCCGTGGAATGCGCCGGAGAAGCAGATGACGTTGCTTCTGCCTGTGTAAGCCTTTGCGATCTTGATGGCGTTCTCATCGCACTCAGCGCCGGAGTTTGCAAAGTATGTCTTCTTGTGATCACCGCGGCACGGCATCAGCTCATTCAGGCCCTCTGCCAGTTTTACATATCCCTCATGTCCGATGATATTGAAGATGGTGTGGAAATACTTCGGTGCCTGCTCCTGAACGGCCTTTACCAGTTCCGGACGGGAATATCCGATATTCAGTACGCCTACGCCGCCGATCCAGTCAAGGAACTTGTTGCCGTCGACATCCTGGATCATCGCGCCTTCGCCGTGATCGATCACAACAGGATAGGTTGTTCCGCACAGTGCCTTCGGCACATTGGCGTCTCTTCTCTCAAAAATGGCCTTGCCCTTCGGTCCGGGAATAGAAGTTACAATTTCAGGCAGATCCTCACGTAATGACATAACTTTGTCCTCCTTCAGTTTCCTGCTGGTTTTCTGCGGAGTAAAAATCTCCGCGGCAGCCTGTCGCTTTCACCGGTGTCACCGGATCCGGTGCAGGAATAAAAAAAACGCCTCCCGCACAGATTGCCTGTGCAAAAGACGCCTTCGTCATAACTGGTTACAATGATGAAATTGAAAATAATAATTAATTTATTGAACGTTCAACAGGTTCATTATTTTGAACACAGTCTCTTTATAGCACAGCACCAGAGGCATGTCAATCATAAATTAAAACTTTTTAAGTACAGAATTTCAACACCCCTGGGCCGGCATTTTCCGGTTATTGAGAAGATTTCCCGTCAGAATCTGCTTATTTTCCGGGTCTTTCCGGAATGCGATCCGGACATACTGTTTTTTCAGTGTTTTTTATATTGCACGGTTTTGCTATAATCATGGCTGTCATTATCCATTATAAAGTACATTCGGAGGTCGATCCATGGACTATCTGGAACACAATATATCGGAAAATCTTCACCGCTACCGCACCAGCCACGGCTGGAGTCTCGACAATGCCGCCGAACAGACCGGCGTCAGCAAGAGTATGCTCGCGCAGATAGAGAAGGGCTGTGCAAACCCCTCCATCGGCACGCTCGGCAAAATCGCCACCGGTCTTCGTATCAGCTTCAATGATCTCATCAGCCCGCCGCCGATGGACACCTGCACCATCGATGTGCTGAACACGGAGCCCATCAAGAAAAGCGAAAACAACTACAGAGTCTGGAACTGCTTCCCCTATGAGGACAACCAGATGGTGGAAATCTACCGGATCGACCTCGAAGAAGACGGCGTTTATTCCAGCGGAAGCCACGGCGAGCGAACCAGGGAATACCTGTGCGTCACCGAAGGCGAAGTCATCATCCGCATCGACGGCAAGAGCTATCCTGTGCCGAAAGACAGCTGCTTCCGCTTCGAATCCGACCGTCCGCACCAGTATATCGGGAAAAAGAAATCCAATTCTCTCGTGATGTTCTTTGTATCCTGCTGAAATCATCACTGAATTTCCAGGCCTGCTGCTGTTACCGTTCAGACACTGCCAGAGCCACGACACACATGGAGGCTCCCGGGCCGAGACCTCCGCAGGCGCCGGTGATTGGCGAGGACGAGCGAAGTGATGACCGAGCTTACCACCGCTGCGCCGAGGACAAGCGAGAGCGCGTCGAGGCCGGAAGTCTCCATGTGTGACCGTGGCTGACCATGTGTGAACAGTAAACCGCTGTTTTCCGGAAACATTTTCTGGACTTACCGCCTGAAGGTTTTATAATTAAATAGCAGAGTTTTTGCTTTTTTGCCAGATCTGACAGTTAGGATGGTTTTTATGCTCGATCATAACAGCAGCGGCCGCGGAAAGCACAGGGCACACCGCGGGCCGGATGCCGCTTCTCCGGAAATCAGGGATGCAGGCAGCACAGCAGCAGGGAAAAAATATCACGAGCCGGAAGGGGCAGAGCGGCGCGTCAGCCATGTGGGCGACCGCAACAGCGCCGACGCCTATCTCGAAAGTCAGACGGGCAGTGGCTGGATGACGCCCCGGTACAGAAGAGCTGTCGCCGTCATCTGCCTCATTTGCCTTCTGATCACCTTCATCAGTTCTTTCATCTGGACCCGTTACCGGCTGGTCACGCTCCGGCAGGAAGTCGGCACAAAGACAGAAAACTTAAGCAGCGAGCTTCAGGCAGCACTGAATGACGCCGAGTGGGAAGCGAATTTTCTCGGCCTCCTGATGAGAAATACTTCAGTTTCTCCTGACGGAAACCAGGAAGAGCTCGACACCGTCATTGATCATCTGGAGCCTGCCGACTCCCCGGTCAGCAGCATTGCCATCACGGCTGGCGATGAAATTTCCTACTCCTATTCCTTTATGGGTGAGTCGGAAGACTATCTCACGGATCTCATGACGCTGTCCGGTGCCAGAAGATGCATGAATCAGGCCAGAAGAGACCGCAGCAGCTGCCTCAGCGACCTGACGCAGGACAGCAGCGGGAAAAAGCATTATGTTCTGTATGTCCCGCTCTTCCGTTCAGAATCAGACCGGACGACTGACCGCTTCATCGTCCTTTTCCTGGATTATACCCTCCTGTTCGATCAGAGTTCCCTGGATGCACTCATACAGGGCGACGGATGCAGCGTCGTGATTCAGAAGATCGAAGACAGCGGCGCGCTCACGAGGATTTTTTCAACGTCGGACAGAACGCCGGGGAACCCGGTCACTGTCGACTTTAAGCTGAGCAATCAGATCTGGCACATCGAGGCCGCGCCGGAAAACGGCTGGCTGATGCCCGAGATCATCATGATCTGTATTATTCTGCCGTTCCTGATCTGTGCCATTGTCATCATCTTCAGCATTCTGTTTCTCCACATCCACGCCGAGCGGGAGTCTGCGGAATACTTCGCGATGTACGATTCCCTGACAGGCGTGCAGAACCGTCAGGCGCTGAGAACGGAGTTCCGTCAGCTCGCCACTTCCGGGGATATGATGTTTGTCATGCTGATCGACCTTGACAACTTCAAATCCGTCAACGATATTCACGGGCATTCCGCCGGAGACATCTGTCTTGCCAACGTAGGACAGGCGCTTTCCAGGTATTTCCCGCGCAACAGCTGCTTCCGTTACGGCGGGGACGAATTCCTCGTGATCGCATCGGACAAAAATCTCCGCAGCTTCCAGAAAAAGGTGGATGACTTCCGCAGCTGCTATCATGAGCTCGCCACCCGGTCCGGCGTCATCACCACACTCAGTGCGGGCTTTGTATACGGCACATGCAGCAGCATGGAAGACCTGAGAAAAATGATCTCTCAGGCCGATGTCTGCCTGTATGAGATCAAGAAGGGAAGCAAGGGGCACTCACAGAGCAAGCCCTACGACCCGGATGCCGTCTATCAGGATTTTGAAAAGCAGAACGAGGACGACCAGAAGAAAAAGCATTATATTGTGGATTCGATCCGCACGGCACTTTCCTCCGGATGGATCAGCGTCGTCTATCAGCCGATCATTCGTTCCCTCACGGGTCAGCTCGCCGGCGTGGAGGCGCTGGTGCGGTGGAACGATCCCGACAGGGGCTTTGTCAGAACCGAAGAATTCATCCCCGTGCTGGAACAGGCCTACCTGATCACAGATCTTGACCTGTACGTGATCGAACAGGTCTGCCGTGACTACGTCGAGGAGAGGAACGGGCATTATCCTCAGATTCCGACCTCCGTCAATATTTCCTTTGTCGACCTGCGCGACCCGACCTTTATCGAGCAGGTAAACGCCATTGTAGATAAATACAAAGTGCCTCACCGCCACCTGAGTTTCGAAATAAAGGAACACCCGAACATCACGGGAGACCTTCTCCGCGAACGCACGCAGGAGCTGAAAAATCTGGACTACCGCGTCTGGCTGGATGATTTCGGTTCCTCCTCCAGTTCCCTGAGCGGACTGCTGTCCCTCCCTGTAGAACTGGTCAAACTGGATATGAATTTCCTGAACGATCTGGTCTCCAACGCCAACGACCGCGAATATGTCGAAGCCATGATCAGCATGCTCAAGGAACTTCACGTGCAGGTACTGGCCGAGCGGGTAGAGAATGATTTTGAAAAGGATCTGCTGATCTCCTCCGGCTGCGGACTGCTGCAGGGATACTGCTGTGGCAGACCGGTCAGCGAAAACAGCCTGATCTCGCAGTGGCTCTCCGTTCCGCACCGCGTGGAAAATACCGACAGTCACAATTATTACCGTACGATCAGTCAGGTCAACATCCTGCATCCTGTCATCAGCTCGCCGGTCAATCTGGAATATCCGTATTCCGGCAATCTGCCGATGTGCATCATGGAAATCCGCAACATGAGTTCCATCCGCATTCTTTCAGAAAACGAAGCCCATATCGCTGCGCGAAGATCGGATAACTCCCATCGCAGTCAGCCGTTCGGCTCCGATTTCTACGGAGAAGAAGCCTTCAGGCAGAGATTTTTCAAGGCCGCCACCTACTGCCTCGCCCATCCGGACAGCTGGCAGAACATGGACTTCATCTCGCCCGGCGCTCATTACTGCATCGGCAGAGTGCATTACCTCGCCACGGATCCGTCGACGGATACCACCGCCTACGAATTCGTCATGATCGATCTGGACGCCTGCTCGCAGGTCGGGCAGAAGCTCTCGGCGCTGTCCCCCGACAGCGCAGGATCACCCGATCTTGTCATAACGCGGCGCGGCAGCTGACAGCAGGCTGCGCCGGGATCTGAAAAACCGACAGAAAAAAACGGGGCCTCGCGGTCCCGTTTTTAATTTTATCCGTTCAGTTAGTTCCGCCCCGTCTCTGCCATCCCGCCATCCGGCGGGCAGAGCCCCTCACAGCGGGAAGGTACGGATCTCGTACGCCACCTCACAGGGCATATCCTGCAGTTTCCAGTTATGCATGATGCGGTCCGCGACCATTCGTCCGTCCTTCTGATAGCAGTCCATGAACATCGCCAGAAGCTGGCAGGACGTGTACCGGACGGTCACATCACATCGCCTCAGGCACTGGCTTACCACCTGCGTGAAGGCCGCCATCATGCCCTCAAAATCGACGGAATCCCTCTTCACGTCTCCCTTCGGATACATCGTAAACATGACGATCTGGGCTGTTACGTCCTTTCTCTCGCGCTGTCTCTGCATCAGACGGTACATGACACAGAATTCAGAGAAAGAAACCTCGCAGGCGCCGAAGGCATTGCCGCCGGTTTCCGAGACTTCCGCCTGAACCTCCGAGAGGTCGCGCAGCTCATCTACGGCGCCGCTCCCTGCCTTTGCGCCGTTATCCTCATCTCCGGCTTCTCCGCTCACGCCGGAATCTATGAACAGCTGACTGAGGCTTTCCTCGACGCGCGTTCTGCGGCTGCCGCTGATCTCAGGCTTCCTGCTGACATCCTCCTGCAGATTGCGCCAGGTTTCCTCCGTATTCAGGATCCTCTCCACCTTGCCGGTCAGATCCTCCTCGGAAAAAGGCTTGCGGATATAGTAATCTCTGAACCCGAACGCCAGGCTCCGGCTCTCCGTCGTCGTTGACTTCTTCGAAACCAGGAAAACCACCGGAATCGTATAGGCATCTGCCTGTGCCAGCTTCTCCAGAAATTCTCCGCCGTCCAGGTTCGGCATATCCAGATCGGCAATGATCATATCCGGCTTCTCTTCCTGCACACACCGGACCGCCTCGCTGCCCGTGGAAACACAGCTGATCAGATAATCATCGCCGAGCGAGTGAAGGATGATCATGCGGATCATCTTATTGTCCTCTGTGACCAGAAGTTTCTTCCTCACCGGCTGTCCTGCTCCGTCCTTCGCCGAACTGTCTGTCAGCTCCGGATTTATCCTCTCATCATTTATTTCATCCATCGTAAAAGCTCCCATACCATTTCACGGATGCACCGCCAGTTTCTCCATCTCCCCGCGCCTGAAAAACTCAGCCGGAACAATGTTTAACATGATTTTAGCAGATTTTTCGTCATACTTCCACCTGTTCCGTTCATGCGGCAGGGCCTGTGTTACTGTTCAGACGTCCGCCAGAGCCGCCAGGGCCACGGAACACATGGAGACTCCCAGGCCGAGACCTCCGCAGGCGTCGGTGGTTAATGAGTCCGAGCGTAGC
>ONOC01000054.1 GCA_900319355.1 uncultured Eubacteriales bacterium
CATACTGTATAAGTCCACGCGCCGCTTCGCACTGCGTGCTTCCGCGTCGCTACAGGTATTCGCATTCTCGCGATGCTTCGCATCGCTTCATGCTCATACCTGTTATCGTCGCAAAGCCACAGTCGGCCTTGCGCACCCTTCGGGTGTGCAGTCCGCCTCTGGCATGCGACGGACTTATACAGTATATGAAAGATTGTGTTGGATTGTGTGAGATGTTGACAATTTACAGGGCGCCTACTATACTGAGAACAGTGACATTATGGCGTTTTCTGAACCGTACAGGAGCCGTGACTTATGGATGAGAACAGCATTACGGAAAATATAGTGAGCAGGATCAAAGGATCCATCTCCCTTGCCACCGCGAAGAAACTGATGGACCGGGTAGAGGATTATGCCCGCAGTCAGGGTATGGCGTGTGTCATCGCCATCGATGACGCCCATGGCAATCCGGTGGCGGTCCATGTCATGGAGGATGCCTTTCTTGTGAGCTACGAGGTGGCAACGCAGAAGGCATACACGGCGGTTGCGGTGAAAATGCCGACAACGGAAGTCCATAAACTGGTGCAGCCGGGCGGTACATTCTATGGCCTTGAAGCCATGTCCGGCGGCAGAATTATCGGTTTCGGCGGAGGAATTCCGCTGAAAATCGGCGATACCATCGTCGGGGGACTCGGCGTGAGCGGCGGCACCGGTGAACAGGATGCCGGGATTGCCGAATACGGCGAGAAGGTTTTTCGTGAAATGACAGGTCAGAACTGACGTGATACAGTCTGGAAGACAGGAATCACTGGCATGAAAATATATACGAAAAACGGCGATAACGGGAGGACATCGCTGCTGAACGGACAGAGTGTGCTGAAGACCGATGACAGAATCGAGCTTCTCGGCACCATCGATGAACTGAACAGCCATCTGGGTATGGCAAAGGTGCTTGCGGACGATGAACTCCGCCGGCATCTGACGCACATCCAGAGGACGCTCATGTTCATCATGTCAGGCGTTGCGGCACCGATGAGGAAAGAATACCGTTTCGACGAAAAGGAAACTGAAAAACTGGAAGAATGGATCGACAGCCTGGAGGATGCTTTCCCGCGCGAGAAGGATTTTGTGCTGTACGGGGGATGCGAGGAATCCGCAAGACTGGACGTGGCACGGGCTGTGGCCAGACGTGCGGAACGAAGGTTCAGGGCTGTGGCGCAGAAGTACGTGGCGGACCGGAAGGCCATGCAGTATATGAACCGGCTGTCGGATTTTCTCTATCTTGCCGCGCGGTATGCGGATTACCAGGCGGAAAACATCCGGAGCGAGGGCGTCCGTCAGGAGGTCATCAGGGACGTCCTGAAGAACGGCGGAAAAAGAAGAATTGACAACTGACGCGGAACCGGAGACGGGATGCCGCGGCGTAAGATAAGACCGGGGATCCTGCGTATTTACGGCATGTCGGGAGCCAGGGGCGATGACAGAATACAGACTGGCCGATCTGACGGTCGGCATAGATACAGAAGAGGCGGGAAGAGCGATATCCGCCCATATAAAAGAACAGATGAAAGCTTATGAATGCGCGGATGGCGCGGGCGGCCGCCCGCAGATTTCCGTGCATCTCACGAAGGGAATGATCGAGGAGGAGAGACGGATACAGGGACCGCAGTTCCCTGTGGAATATCTCGCCTCCATTGCTGTCTACAGGGCATTCTGTGAGCAGGCGCTTTCCTTCGACACGCTGTTTTTCCATTCGTCGGCGGTGGCGCTGGACGGGGAGGCGTTTCTTTTTTCAGGACCTTCGGGTTCGGGAAAATCGACGCACGCTGCCATGTGGAAGGAAGCCTTCGGGGACAGGGCAGTGATCGTCAATGACGACAAGCCGCTGATCCGGTTCCTGGGGGACAGGACTTATGTGTACGGAACACCCTGGGACGGGAAATTCCACCGTAACGAGAATCTCAGGGTACCTGTCCGGGCCATCTGTTTCCTCGGCAGGGCACAGGAGATTTCCATCAGAAAAATCGGCTGGCAGGAGGCAAAAATTCTGGCCTCGGATCAGTCTTTCCATGCGGGCAGTCCGGATCACCGGCACCGCATGTGGATGCTTACCAACATGATGCTTAACCGGGTGCCGGTATACCGCATGGACTGCGATATTTCTGTGCGCGCAGCCGAAACCGCGCACCGGTTCATGGTGACGGAGGCAGAAAACAATGTACACCTGTGATATGCATACTCATACCATTGCAAGCGGTCACGGAACGAGCTGTACCATCGCCGACATGGCGAAGGCGGCGGCAGCGAAGGGCATGACCATGCTGGGTATCACGGACCACGGCCCGGGAACAAGAGCCGCGGGAACCGTTTCCTATTTCCGCGGGCTCGCTCACATGACGAGGATCCGGTCCGGCATCAGGCTCTGCTGCGGTGCGGAATCCAACATCATGGATTTTGACGGGACGCTGGATCTGCCCGACGATGTGCTGGACGGGCTTGATTATGTGATCGCAAGCATTCACTACGGATGTCTGAAACCGGGAAGCGCGGAGGCGAATACGAGAGCCTATGCGCTGGCCATGCGTCATCCGAAGGTGAAAATCATCGGCCATCCGGATGATACGCGCTATCCGCTTGATTATGAGCGGCTGGCTGATGCGGCGTCGGAATATGGTGTGGTGCTGGAGGTCAACAATGCTTCGCTCGGACCGGACGGATGGCGCGGCGATGTGAGGCCGAATCTGATCCGCATGCTCGATGCGTGCAGGAAGAGAAAGCTTCCGGTCATTCTTTCAAGCGACAGTCACGGGCCGGAGCACATCGGCGATTTTTCCCTCGCACTTGCCCTGATACGGGAAACGGGATTTCCGGAAGAACTGATCCTGAATGCGGATCCGGAAAAACTGAAAGAAGTGCTGGGGATCAGAGAGGCGGACCCGAAGGTTCCGAGGTACCGTGATCCCTTCGGCGGGACGCATTATCTGCCGGAAAGAGGCTCTGCGGCCGTAAGAAGAGAGGTATGACAGATGGATGAACTGAATCAGGAAAACAAACAGCGTATCATTCAGGAAATGGTACCCGGCCGTCAGATCACGCTGGCCCATATTATTGCCGGACCGATTCCGGAGATGTACACAAAGCTCGGCCTGGATCCTTCTGTGGATTACGGCAATGCGGCCATCGGCATCATGACGGTGACGCCGCCGGAGACGGCAATCATCATGGGAGATATCGCTTCCAAGGCAGCCGGCATCGAGCTGGGATTCGTCGACCGCTTTTCCGGAAGCCTGATCATCACGGGAACAGTATCCGAGGTGGAATCCGCGGTTCGCGCCGTCATTCAGTATGTCGGAGAAACCCTCGGCTACAGCGTGGTGCCTGTGACAAAGACCTGACGGGAAAAATTCATGAAAAAAATCGCACTGATCGGCCGCAGCGAGGCAGGCAAGACCACGCTGACGCAGGCTCTGAAAGGTGAGAAGATCACCTATCACAAAACACAGTACGTCAATCATTTTGACGTTATTATCGATACCCCGGGAGAATATGCACAGACGAAGTGGCTGGGCAGAGCACTGGCTATGTTTACCTATGAGGCGGATGTGGTCGGACTTCTGATGTCGGCAATCGAGCCGTTTACACTTTTTCCGCCGGGATGTACCGCCACCTGCAACCGGGATGTGGTCGGAATTGTCACCAAAATCAATCATCCCAATGCCAACAGGGAGGCGGCGACAGGCTGGCTGAAGCTGGCGGGCTGCCGGAAGATTTTTTATGTGGATTCCAGACGGGGAGAGGGCGTGGCGGATATCCTTGAGTACTTAAGGGAACCGGGCGACGTCATGCCGTGGGAAGAGACTGAAAACCAACAGAATTAACACCAAAACAACAGGAAACAACGCCGATTCTATTGACATTACAGGGCGTACACCCTATAATGACGAAAGGATTGGTTTTAAAAGCATCATAATCCAACACGAGGGCCGGCTGCAGACCACCGGCGTTCAGAACGATCAGCAAATGTGCAGCAAAAACGACACAAATCAACATATTTCAAGGAGGAAGTTGCAAAATGGCAGCAAATGAGTTTGAGATCAAAAAACAGATTTGTGACATCGGCAAGAGAATCTACAACCGCAACATGGTTGCGGCCAATGATGGCAACATCTCTGTAAAGCTGGATGATCATACTTTCCTTTGCACACCGACCGGTGTATCAAAGGGATTTATGACACCTGAGTACATCTGCAAGGTCAACGAGAAGGGCGAGACCATCCAGGCAAATCCGGGATTCAGACCTTCATCTGAGATCAAGATGCACATGAGAGTTTACCAGAAGAGACCGGATGTGGGATCTGTTGTTCATGCACATCCTGTATATGCTACATCCTTCGCAATCGCAGGCATCCCGCTGACTCAGCCGATCATGCCGGAAGCTGTTATCGCACTTGGCTGCGTACCGATCGCTCCTTACGGAACACCTTCTACCAATGAGATTCCGGATGCCATTGAGAAGTATCTTCCTTACTTCGATGCGGTTCTTCTGGAGAGCCACGGCGCACTGACCTACTCCGTAGATCTGCTTTCCGCTTATATGAAGATGGAGTCCGTAGAATTCTACGCTCAGCTTCTGTATCAGAGCAAACAGCTCGGCGGCCCGAAGGAATTCGACAGAGCTACTGTTGAGAGACTGTATGAGATCCGCCGCAAGATGGGTCTTCCGGGCAAGCATCCGGCAAATATCTGCCAGAACAAGGATACACTGAACTGCCATAACTGCGCAGCTGCAAAGAATGACGGTCTCGGACAGCACACAGGTTCCACCTATGCGCATGGTGCAGAGAACAAGAGTGTCAGCGCCGATCAGGTTGCTGAGATCACTAAGAAAGTAATGGAGCAGCTGGGACTTAACTGATACGGCACACGGCAGGCCCGGCACAGCGTGCGCCGCAGACTGCCGGACCGGACATTTGAATCAGGAGGAATAAAATCGTGGCAGTAGATGAAAGCACGATTAAGAGCATCGTGCAGGAAGTCATGGCGAAGATGAGCATCAGCGATTCCGCAAAGGGAAAGCACGGCATCTTCACCGACATGAATGACGCGATCGCAGCGGCCAAGAAATCCGAGCAGATTGTTCGGAACATGTCGCTCGATCAGAGAGAGCATGTCATCCAGACCATCCGCCGCAGAATTCATGCTGAGGCAGAAGTCATGGCGAGGATGGCTGTAGACGAGACGGGAATGGGAAATGTCGGTCACAAGATTCTGAAGAACCATCTGTGCGCTGACAAGATCCCCGGAACCGAAGATATCAAGACAGAAGCCTATTCAGGCGACCGCGGACTGACCCTTGTAGAAGAGGGACCGTTCGGTGTCATCGGCGCCATCACGCCGTGCACCAACCCGCAGGAGACCATCTTCTGCAATACCATCGGCATGTTCGCAGCAGGCAACACCGTTGTATTCAACCCGCATCCGCAGGCTGTCAAGACAACGATCTATGCCATCAATATGATGAACGAGTGCTCACTCGAGGCTGGCGGCCCTGACAACATCGCCGTTACCGTTGAGAAGCCTACCCTGGAAACAAGCAGCGTGATGATGCATCATCCGGATATCAGCCTGCTGGTTGCTACCGGCGGCCCGGGCGTTGTTACCGCGGTACTTTCCTGCGGCAAGAGAGGCATCGGCGCAGGCGCCGGCAACCCTCCGGCCCTGGTAGATGAGACAGCGGATATCAGAAAGGCAGCTGAGGACATCGTCAACGGATGTACCTTCGATAACAATCTTCCCTGCATCGCAGAGAAGGAGATCGTTGCCGTACAGCCGATCGTAGATGAACTCCTTCATTATATGACCACGGAACAGGGATGCTACCTCGCTTCCAAGGAAGAGCAGGATGCACTCATCCACACCGTAATGGATGAGAAGGGCAAGCTGAACCGTAAGTGCGTAGGCCGTGACGCGAGAACACTTCTTGCGAAGATCGGTGTCAATGTAGGACCGGAAATCCGCTGCATCACCTTTATCGGCGAGAAAGAGAACCCTCTGATCTCCACCGAGCTGATGATGCCGATCCTGGGTATCGTTCCGGCAACCGATTTTGATGACGCTCTTGAGAAGGCCGTATGGCTGGAGCATGGCAACCGCCATTCCGCTCACATCCATTCACATGATGTCGTTCGTATCACCAGATATGCAAAGGCAATGGATACAGCCATTCTGGTAAAGAACGGACCGAGCTATGCTGCTCTCGGCTACGGCGGAGAAGGTTTCTGCACCTTCACGATTGCATCAAGAACAGGCGAAGGCCTGACAAGCGCAAGAACATTTACAAAGAGAAGACGCTGCGTCATGGTCGACAGCCTCTGCATCAGATAACAGGAGGATAAATCAATGGCATTAGATTCTCAGAATATTGAGGATATCGTACGCCAGGTTCTTGCCGGAATGAGCGGAACAGGCGCTGCGGCTCCCTCAGCAGGCGCTGCTGCCGCTTCCGGAAATATTCCGACGACCGCGCATGTGGCCATGCTTACTGCACTCGGCCATTTCGATGTAAAGGAATTCCCCATCCCGCCGGTAGGCGATGATGATATCCTGGTAAGAGTTGAAGGCACAGGAATCTGCGGAACCGATCAGCACGAGTTCAAGAAGGACCCGTTCGGACTGATCCCGGTAGCACTCGGACACGAGGGAACCGGTGAGATCGTCAAGATCGGCAAGAACGTTACAAAGGACTCCGCAGGCAAGCCTGTAAAGGTCGGCGACAAGATCGTTACCTGCATGATGTTCAAGGATGATCCTGAGATCACCATGTTCGATCTGAACAAAAAGAATGTCGGCGCCGCTGATGTATACGGACTGATCCCGGATGATGACATTCATCTGAACGGATGGTTCTCTGATTACATCCTGATCAAGGGAAGCAGAGGATCAACATTCTTCAATGTATCCGATATGGACCTGAAGAGCCGTATCATCATTGAGCCTGCAGCTGTTCTTGTTCACGCTGTAGAGCGTGCGAAGACAACCGGAATTCTCCGCTTCAACAGCAGAGTATGTGTACAGGGCTGCGGTCCGATCGGACTTCTCTGTGTAGCAGTTCTCCGCACGATGGGCATTGAGAACATCGTAACCGTTGACGGAAATGAGTCAAGACTTGAGTTCTCAAAGAAACTTGGCGCAACCAATACCGTTAACTTCATGCAGTACAAGGGAATCGACAACCTCGCAAATGCCGTGAAGGAAGCATTCGGCGGTCATTTCGCTGATTTTGCTTTCCAGTGCACCGGATCACCGATCGCACACAGCAACATCTATCATTTCATCCGCAACGGCGGCGGCCTCTGCGAGCTGGGATTCTTCATCAACAACGGCGATGCGACGATCAATCCGCACTTTGACCTCTGCTCCAAGGAGATCAACCTCGTAGGTTCCTGGGTATATACCCTGAGAGATTACGCAACGACCTTTGATTTCCTGAGAAGAGCAAAAGAGATCGGCCTTCCGGTAACGGATCTGATCACCGATGCGTTCCCGCTGAACAAAATCAACGAAGCGCATGAGTTCGCTCTGGCTCAGAAGGGCCTGAAGGTTGCCGTTACGAATGTACCGCTTGACGGCAACACGAATAACCACTGACGACGATAAGGAGTGCAGACTGACATGGCAGAAGCTGTCGGAATTCTCGAAGTATACGGGCTTACATGTGCATTTGTAGCCGCGGATGCCGGATGCAAGGCAGCCAACGTGCACCTTGAGGTGTTTGATAAAAACAAACCTGCACACGCCGACGAACTTCCGGTACCGCTTCTGGTGACCGTCAAGTATCGTGGAAACGTATCAGAGGTCGAAGAAGCCATGGAAGCCGGAATAAAGAAAGCAAACGAGATCAGCGGCGTTGTACAGCATTACATCATCCCGAACCCGGATGATCCGGGGGTGGAAAAGATGCTGAAGATCAGCGCGCTGGACAAGTTTTAACAGGAGGACAAGGAAATGGCACAGGAAGCTTTGGGAATGATCGAGACCAGGGGTCTGACCGCTGCGATCGAGGCAGCCGATGCTATGACAAAGGCAGCCGAGGTACATCTGATCGGAACCGAGAAGATCGGATCAGGACTTGTAACCGTGCTGGTTCGCGGAGATGTCGGAGCAACAAAGGCAGCCGTTGAGGCAGGAAGCGCAGCAGCTTCCAGACTCGGCGAGCTTGTTGCCACACATGTTATCCCGAGACCGCACGAAGATGTAGAAAAAATCCTGCCGCACAATCTGGAGTGATCCTGACAGGATCATTCCGGTGACGCGAACAGCTGAAGGAGTTGATGAACATGGGCAGCATGGCATACGGCTTTGTTGAAATAGTCGGTGTCACAGCAGCTATGGACGCCGTCGACATCATGTGCAAAACATCTGATGTCAGTCTCCTTTCCTGGGAAAGGAAACTCGGCGGACGTCTGGTAACGCTCATCATCGGAGGAGATGTTTCCTCGGTGACGACGGCCGTGAATGCAGCCGTAGAAAAAGGAATAAAAAAACCTACACTGCACGCGGTGATTGCAAATCCCCATGAGGAAATCATCAGGCTGGTTAAGCTGAGCGCGAGCAGGTGGAGAACGACAGGAGATTATCCATGGCGGAAATAAAGAAAACAAGAGTCGCCCATGCCGGCGGCGCAGAACAGAAAGCACAGGCTGCAGAAAAGCAGAATGCGGCAAAGAAGACGTCTGCTCCGACTCAGGTGAAAGCGGAAAAGGTCGATGTAAAAGCGGCCGCGGCTCCGTCCGTAAAGGAAGCCGCCAGAACGGCTGAAGTAAAAGCAGAAACAGCTGTTAAGCCGGAGACGGCTGCGCCGGAGAAGAGCGCACCCGCTGCGGAATCAGATAAAGTAAAAGAAAACAGCAGCAAAACACCAGTAAATGATACAAAGAAATCAACACCAGTAAAGGCGGGTGTACCCGCGGAACACAATGTCAAGGAGGAAAGAACAATGTCACAGGAAGCTTTAGGAATGGTTGAGACAAGAGGTCTGGTAGCAGCGATTGAGGCAGCCGATGCTATGTGCAAAGCAGCTAATGTAAAGCTGATCGGTACTGAGAGAATCGGTTCCGGACTTGTAACTGTAATGGTACGCGGCGATGTAGGAGCTGTTAAGTCAGCTGTTGAGGCCGGCGGCAACAACGCTTCCCGTCTTGGCGAGCTGGTAGCTACCCATGTAATCCCGAGACCGCACAGTGATGTTGAGATGATCCTTCCGCACATCGACGGCTGATTAAGTCAGATCAGGGAGGCGTGTCATGGATCAGAGTCAGGTAGAGCAGATCACCAGAATGGTCTTTGAGGCCATCAGCCAGAGTGAGGAGAAGGAAAACGGATTCCTTGTTCCGGTTGGTGTATCCGCAAGACATGTCCATCTGACACAGGAACATGTAGAGGCCCTTTTCGGCAAGGGATATCAGCTTACGAAGAAAAAAGATCTGATGGGCGGCCAGTTCGCATCAAACGAACAGGTCACCATCGTGGGTCTGAAGCTCCGTGCTATTGAGAATGTCCGCATTCTCGGACCGGTAAGAAGCAGAACGCAGGTTGAGATCTCAGCTACGGATGCGCGCACACTCGGCATCAAGGCACCGATTCGTGAATCGGGCCACCTTGACGGCAGTGCGCCGATCGCCATTGTCGGACCCAAGGGAGCCATTTATCTGAAGGAAGGCGCCATCATCGCGATGCGTCATATTCATATGACACCGTCGGATGCACAGGCGGCCGGCCTGAAGAACGGCGACATTGTTTCGGTCAGAGCGGATAATGAGCGTGGAACGATTTTCAATCATGTAGTTATCCGTGTGGATCCGAAGTTCACACTGGAAATGCATATTGATACGGATGAGGCCAATGCCGCAGGTATCAAACAGGGCGACACGGTCAGAATCGTAAAGCAGTAAAAGCAGCGCTTGAAAGAAAAGAAAGTCAGCCGCGCATCCGGCAGGCATTTATGCCGGGCCTGGCGCGGCTGATTCATACAGAAGACAAACGGACTGGAGGAACTTATGATAGCAGGGAAGGTAGTCGGAAGCCTGATTTCCACCCGCAAAAGTGAAAAGCTGGTGGGGAGCAAATTCATGATCGTAGAACCTCTGCGTCATATGGAAGCCGATACCCGTCAGATTATTGCCATTGATCTTGTGGGCGCCGGTATCGGGGAATATGTTATTGTGGCACAGGGCAGTTCAGCCAGAATCGGCTGCGACATGCCGGATGCCCCGGTCGACGCGGCTATCGTCGGAATCATTGATGACGGCGGCGTGTTTGAAAGTGATGGAACGGAACCGGAATGATGAAAAATCGCCGGCGTTTCCTCAATTCTGAATTTGAAAATAACCGCCCTGCTTCCGCCTGAAGCGGACGGATAACCGGAATGGAGTATGGCATGGATATTGATTTTGAAGAATTTCAGAAAAGACTGCGCGAGGGCGGAGTTGTAGGTGCCGGCGGAGCCGGATTTCCTTCCTATGCGAAACTGAATAAAAATGCGGACACCATTCTGTTAAACTGTGCGGAATGTGAGCCGCTGCTTCAGCCGCACAGAAGACTGATCACGGTTCATGCGGATCAGATCCTGGCTGGTCTTCACATGGTTGTGCAGGTGACGGGTGCCAGACAGGCCATCATCGGCGTCAAGGGAACTTACACCGAGGCCATTGAGGCCATCAAAAAAGAAGTTGAAAAGTATCCGGAGATAAAAATCCATTATCTTCAGGAAGTCTATCCGATGGGCGACGAGGTAGTACTCATTTATGAGTGCACAGGCAGAGTTGTCCGCCCAGGAGGACTGCCGATTGAACAGGGCTGCATTGTTTACAATGTCGAGACCATGTACAATATTTACCGTGCGGTGGTAGAGAGAAAGCCCGTAACCTTCAAATACCTGACGGTAATCGGAGAAGTTACGCATCCTGTGACCGTACCGGTATCTGTAGGCTGTACCTATAAATCGGTAGTAGATCTCGCGGGCGAGGTCACCTGTGAGAATCCGGTATATTTCGTCGGAGGACCTATGATGGGCCGTATTCAGGACCCGTCAGGCCGTGTGACGAAGACGACCAATGCGATTCTGGTTCTTCCGCAGGATCATCCGGTCGTCATGAAAAAGAAAAGAAAGGCCTCCATTGATCTGAAGAGGGCAGCTTCCATCTGCTGTCAGTGCGAGACCTGTACGAATATGTGTCCGAGACATGCACTGGGCCATCCCATCGATCCGGCACGCTTCATGCGCTCCGCTTCCAATGCAGATTTTCAGGACCTCAATCCGTTCCTCAACACGAATTTCTGCTCGGGGTGCGGCGTCTGTGAGATGTATGCATGTCCTCAGGATCTCGCTCCGAGAACACTGATCGGGGAATACAAGGCCGGCCTGAAAAAGAAGGGTATCCGTCCTCCGAAGGTAGAGGCCGTCCCGGTACGTGAATCCAGAGAGTACAGAAAGGTTCCGGAGGAACGCCTGATGGCGCGGCTGGGACTTTCCAGATATGACCTGCCGGCTCCGCTCGACGATGAGCTGCAGCCTGAGGACAGTGTCATGATCATGATGAGGCAGCATATCGGTGCTCCGGCAGTTCCGATCGTAAAGATCGGCGATCATGTGGACTACCGCCAGATGATTGCGAAGCCGGGAGACGGCCTCAGCGTAGGAATGCACGCGTCTCTTCCCGGTGTGGTGACGGACGTGACGAGTGATTATATTCGGATCGAGAAGAGATAGAAAGGACGAGCACTGTTATGAGCAAAGCAATCGGAATGGTTGAATTCAAAAGTATTCCAACCGGTATTACAGCTGCCGATCTGATGGTGAAGACGGCGGACGTGGATATCGTCGAAGCCCAGACCGTGTGTCCGGGTAAATATATCGCAATCATAACCGGTGATCTGAGTGCCGTAAAATCCGCCGTCGAGGCAGCAAGTCATACCTATGAGTGGGATCTGATCGGAAACTTTGTACTCGGCAATCCTCATGAGTCACTGTTCCCGGCCATCTACGGTGCCACACAGGTGGATCACGTGGACGCCCTCGGTATCCTCGAGACCTTTGATGTGTCCTCTCTGATTGAAGCAGCGGATATGGCAGCCAAGACGGCAATTGTCAACATTATCGAGCTTCGGCTGGCCAAGGGCATGTGCGGAAAATCGTTCATGCTTATCACCGGTGAGGTATCAGCGGTGACGGCGTCGATCGAGAGAGCAAAGCAGATTGCCGGTGAAAAGGGCATGTATCTCGACTCATCGGTAATTGCCCATCCGGACCCGAAAATGATCCAGACAATTTTATGAGACCTGATATGATGAAAGAAAAGGCGTGACAGAACAGGAGTAACCCGCGATGCTGGCCCTTGAGAGAAGAAATCTGATACTTGAGGAACTTCAGGACAAGAAAAAAGTAGTCGTCGGAGATCTGAGCAGACGTTTTGATGTCTCAGAGGAAACAATCCGAAGAGATCTCGAAAAGCTGGAGCGCGACGGATATGCGACAAAAAGCTACGGCGGCGCTGTGCTGAATGACAACGTAGGATTCGATATGCCGCTTACCATCCGCAGCAGGAAAAACGTCGAGGCGAAGCAGAAAATCGCCTCCCTCGCGGCAGACCTGGTGCATGACGGCGATCACATCATGCTGGATGCCAGTTCAACGGATCTCTTTATTGCGAAGGCGATAAAAAATAAGCAGAAGCTGACTGTTGTTACCAATTCAATTGAAATCATCCTCGAGCTCTCAGAAGTGCCTGACTGGAATGTTATTTCAACGGGAGGAACGGTCAAGAGCGGCTATCTCGCGCTTCTCGGTCCGGCTGCAGAAGAGTCGACGGCAAGTTATTTTGCCGATAAGGCGTTCATCTCGTGCAAGGCGTTGAATATTGAACACGGGATTATGGATTCCATTGAAGCCTTCTCCACCATGAAGCGAAAAACGATTGAATGTGCCCAGAAAAGCTATCTGGTGGTAGACGGCACCAAATTCGGCAAATCAGCATTCACCAGAACCGGTCCCATCGAACTGGTGGACGGGATCATAACCGATACCCGGCCCGACGACCGGTGGCTGGAATATTTTGACAGTACGGGGACAGAGTGCATTTATCCTGAATGATAACAGGCTGAAAGCAGCTCAGGTCGGTTGAAATCCGAAGTTCCAGTTTGAACGAGTAAGTTCCATGCCTACTTGAATTTGCACAGCGAAGTTCTGGAATTACAGATTTACCCTCTGTACCAAAATTTCGGATATTTTAAGTTCCACCCCTCTTTTTTCTGTATGGAGTGGCTCTGATATCCCATCGGCTCCGGCGTTGTACGATTTATGTTTTTTTATTTGAGGAGGCTCGGATTCAGGCATATCTCATCGGTCGGGATGAGAGTGAGTCCGAGCTTTTTTAATGTCTCCTCGCCGTATTGGAAAGCGAACACTTCGTAGGGACTTTTATCACCGAAAGTTTTTCGCTTATACGAATTGATATGGCTCATCATAAGAGATATCTTTTCCTGAGAATACGGTGTTATATCGGTGTGTTTTGGGATGATTCGGCGGATCATCTCATGACGGACTTCGCAGCTTCCTTTCTGATAAGGGGCTGATGAGTCGCAGTAAAAAACGCGGCTTCGTCTGTTGCCGTTAGCATCGAATTCGATGCGTTTCGGGTCAGAGAATTCACTGCCGTTATCGGCCAGACACACGGGAAACAAGGTTATAAAAATATCGGGCCGAAGTTCAAGGTACAGCCTGTCAAAAATATCTGAGACAGATCTGGCATCATTATGATCGCGGCGGAAAGCAAGCTGGAGGCCAGTCGAAACAAAAGTCACTGTAAGGAGTACAGCACCATTTTTGATGCCTTCTACAGAATCCAGCTGGACGACAGGTGTATCGGGATTCTGACGAATGAATGCTTCATAGTCTCTGCGTGTACGGCCTTCGCGACACCTGGTGTCTACTTTGATCGTATCGGGTTTCTTTCTGCGTGGACTCATGCGAATTGTTCTTGGCATATCTATGTTTCTTGCCTTGAAAAGACCGGCATCTACATATTTGTAGAGCGTTCTCTCGCTTACCATGAGTTCATCTCTGTGATTCAGATAAATATGATGAAGGGATTGCCCCTTGATCAATAAAGGCGAGATGATGGCATCAAGACGGCTGACATCTTCATCTGAAACAGCGGCGCCGAGCCTTGATTCAGATAATACGGTAGTGTACTCATCCTGCGCCGATTCAGCATTATATGTACGCTTTTCAAGTGTACAGAAGCGTCGGCTCTCACAACCATTGCATACATAAGGAGGCTTCAGGAGTTTAGAGCATATCTCTTCCTTAAAGTCCAGGCAGGTATCTGTGCATCTGCCACAACTTGCGCAACGATGGTCGCGGCTTCCGTGACCGAACGAACATTTATCGCAGATGCCGTAATAATGGCAATGCGTACGGTTGACGCAGTTGTTGAATGAGCGGCCATAGGCACCTGATTTCTTAAAAACCAGATGAGAACGGACCTCCTTGGAAATGGTGGTGCAGTCCTTGTCTATCGATGAGGCAATGGCTTTGAAGGATTGATGGTTATCGAGTCCGCGTTCGATAGTGATTCTGTCTTCCAGTGTCATCTGTTTGTATTTGGCCATTTGGGTTCCTCCTGTTCTGCCGGAGCAGCAGGTCAGACCACAAAACAGCATTATAGTCTTTCAGAAGGACTAAGTTCCA
>ONOC01000068.1 GCA_900319355.1 uncultured Eubacteriales bacterium
AAACCTGGGATCCGGATCAGCATGGTGAGCTGAATCAGGCTGATCATCCGGATCAGATGAGGTGTACAAGCTGTACGTGTTGAAACGTTTAGCCCTTAAACTTCCCCAAAAAGTTATTTATCAATTTGTCAAATACAGCGAAAATGTACATGGCGCATTGACAGGTACATGGTTAAATGGTACAGTTGCAATTGTCAGATGACTTGTACATATTATCCAGTTTCAGTCAGATGAGAAGATGCAAATTGTTAATATTTGCACAATCACCTGAAAATTTTACCAGATACATGTTGGCTTTTATGACTGAATGACGAATCCTCAGGAAGCGCCGGACGGACAGTGAAAGGTATACATGTCAGGGTACATTTCAAAAACCGGAAAAAGTTGTACAGGTCAGAAGTCCGTTTTATTACAAAGGTACACACAGAGGTGTACGAAAAGGTAGGAGGAATGAAACATGAAGAATTTTGGTAGAAAAGTTCTTGGCACGGGTCTCTCCGCTGTCATGGCTGCCGGACTTCTCGCAGGATGCGGAAGCTCCACAGCGTCAACGTCCGCATCTGCAGCCAGCAGTGCTGCATCAAAGAGCACATCTGCAGCAAGCACAGCTGATGCAGGAAGCACCTCAGCTTCCACGAGCGCAGCTTCCACTGCAACCGAGACAGACAACAGCAAGATCAAGATCGGCGTTTCCATCTGGTCTTCAACTGATGTACTTGGTTCTCAGTGCAAGCTGATCCTTGATGAGGCTGCAAAGGCACTCGGTGTTGAGGTTCAGTATGTTGACCAGGGCCATGTATCCGAGAAGGTTACCGCTTCTGTTGAGCAGCTCTGCGCAGCAGGATGCCAGGGTATCATCATCTGCAACTCTTCCGATACAGAGATGACCTCCGCGATCAAGACCTGCAATGATAACAAGGTATATCTGGCACAGTTCTTCCGTATCATCAGCAAGGATGACAGCGCAGATATCTATCAGGCAGCTACCGATTCTCCTTATTATGTAGGTGCTGTTCATGAGAACGAAGTTGAGAACGGCAAGAAGCTCGTTCAGATCCTTCTGGACAAGGGCGACCGTGACATCGGTCTCATCGGCTGGGAGCAGGGCGATGCTACATGGCTCGGCCGTTGGGAAGGATATAAGGAAGGCGTTGACGCATGGAACAAGGACAACCCTGATGACCAGGCTAAGCTTTCCGAGCCGCAGTACGCAGGTACCACTTCTGATGGTGGTGCAAAGGCAGCAGATGCTCTGATGCAGGCTGATCCGGATCTGGATGCTCTGATTCCGGCAGGCGGCGGCGGAGATCCTCTGCAGGGTGCTATCGCAGCTGTTGAGAAGGCCGGCAAGACCGACAGCATCGACATCGTTTCCACCGACTTCCTTCCGGATCTCGGCGACAGACTTGCTGATGGTTCCATGGCTGGTGAGTCCGGCGGACATTACTGCGATCCGCTGTTCGCATTCCTGATGGTTTACAACGCAATCAAGGGCAACTACAAAGATTTCGCAGGCACCTTCAATGAAATCCAGTTCCCGTATCTGTATGTATCTTCTGCTGATGACTATAAACAGTACGAGAAGTACTTCGTAGATCAGCTCCCTTACACAGATGATGAGATCGTTGCCATGTCCAAACTGAGCTTTGATGATCTGGCAGCAGCTGCTGGCAAGCTTTCTATCGAAGATGCAGCTGAAAGAGCAGGCGGAGAAGCCGTAAGCTCAAGCTCAGCTTCATAACGCAGGTCAATCACAGAACTGACAGAATTCAGTAGATAGTCGGGCCGGCATCCTGGCGATGCCGGCCTGAAATTTTAAAACAAGTTGTTCTGTACCAATTTTTGAATTGAGGTAAAATGTATGGAATCTGTTGAAAAAACCAAGAAAACCGGAAAGATTAACGGAAAAGCAAAAGGCTACCTGATTCTGGCGGTGCTGGTGGTTGCGGCATGGGCAGTCTTCAAGATTCTTACGCCGTCTAACTTCGGATCACCGGCCAATCTGCTTTCTTATTTCCAGGCAGGTCTGATGGCTGCGACCGGTGCCGTAGGATTTTATTTTGTTATGGTTATGGGTATGTTCGACTTCTCCATCGGCGCGAACATTATCCTTTCAGCTATTGTCGGATGCATTTTCGCATCAAAGTTCGGAATGGGATATTTCGGACTGGTGATCGGAAGCCTTGTCACCGGTGCTCTTGTAGGTCTGGTCAATGGTTTCCTTTATACAAAACTCCGCATTCCGTCCATGATCGTCACCGTAGGTACGGCGCTGATTTTTGAGTCGGTTGCAAACTTCGTTGCTAACGGCGAGACACAGACCCTTCCGGACAACCTCCGCTGGTTCGGTTCGATGGGCGGTTCCATTGTTCTTGCAGCCGTAGCATTTTTTGTTGCTTATATTCTTCTGAATTACACCAAAATCGGAACATACACCTATGCGATCGGTTCCAATGAGTTTGTAGCCAAGAACATGGGTATTAACGTAGATAAATATAAGAGAATTGCCTTCATTATTTCCGGTGCGTTCTTCGGAGCCGAGGCAATTCTTTCCATCGGATACGGTTCTTCGATGGTTGCCGTTACCGGCATGAGTTCCATGAGCCGTAACTTCGTACCGACTATGGGATGCTTCTTCGGACTGGCATTCAGAAAGTACGGTATTCCGCTTCAGGCTATTATCATCGGTGAGTTCTTCGTCAACATTATTTTCTACGGATTCATAGCACTCGGTGCTCCGACGGCTATCCAGGACGTTATCACGGGCCTTGCCCTTCTGGTTATCATCACTGTTACGACCAGAACCGCCAAAGGCGAGATCGTTAAATAATCATAAGGGAGGATGAACCATGAGTGATGAAGTAAGGCTTGAAGCCGTAGACGTGTGCAAGACTTTCGGTATTACCAAAGCCGTGCAGCACGTATCTGAGAAGTTTTATAAAGGTGAGATCCACGCGCTGATCGGAGAGAACGGTTCCGGTAAATCAACGCTGACCAATATGCTGACCGGTATCTACACCATCGACAGCGGAAAATTCATTCTTGACGGTGAGGAAGTCAGACCGGTGAACCAGGTAGACGCCAACAATCACGGCATCGCCATTATCGTTCAGGAGCTCGGAACACTCGACGGACTGACCGTTGCCGAGAATATTTTCCTCGGACATGAGGATATGTTCGTAAAGCACGGCATCAAGAATACCGGTGCCATGAACAAGAAAGCGAATGAGCTCTTAAAAGAGTACGGATTCGAGAGGATCAAGGCGGCGGATTACGTTGATGATTACAATTTCGAGGACAGAAAGCTTGTCGAGATCGTGAAATCCACGTATTTCAAACCGAGGGTTCTGGTTGTCGATGAGACAACGACTGCGCTTTCACAGGAAGGCCGTGAGGAACTGTACAAGGTCATGAACCGCGTAAGAGATTACGGCGGAACCGTTATTTTTATTTCCCATGACCTTCAGGAGGTTCTGGACAAATCCGACCGTATCACGGTTCTCCGTGACGGTGTTTACATCGGCTGCGTCAACGCAAAGGATGTAACGGAGGATGAGCTGAAGAAGATGATGGTAGGCCGTGAGATGACAGGTGATTACTATCGTTCAGATTACGGCAAGAAGGTTTCTGACGAGGTGGTTCTCTCTGTTGAGAATGTCACCGTTCCGAAGATGATTAAAAATGTCACCTTCCAGCTTCACAGAGGTGAGATTCTTGGCTTCGGCGGACTTTCCGAATCAGGTATGCATGAGGTCGGCAAGGCGATTTTCGGCGCGTCCTATGACAGAACGGGTACCGTAAAACTGGCTGACGGAACAGAGATCAATGATATCCCGACGGCCATTAAGCACAGCATCGCCTATACATCTAAGGACCGTGACAATGAGTCGGTTGTCATGAACCAGAGTATCGGAGACAATATTCTGCTTCCTTCTCTGGACAGACTGGGCAAAGGCCCTCTGAAGATCCAGAATCACAGAAATAACCAGATTTTCGCCAATAAATATGCGGAAGAGATGTCCGTCAAGATGGTCAATACGAACCAGTTCGTATCTGAGCTCTCCGGTGGTAATAAACAGAAGGTTGTTCTGGCCCGCTGGCTCGGTGCTGATTCGGACATCCTGGTCCTGGATTCCCCGACCCGTGGTATTGATATCAAGGTAAAGCAGGATATCTATCAGCTGATGAACAGGATGCGCAAGCAGGGCAAGTCCATCATTATGATTTCCGAGGAACTGATGGAGCTGATCGGTATGTGCGACCGCATCATTATCATGCGTGACGGACAGATCAGCGGTGAGCTTGAGAGAAGCGAGAGCCTCGATGAGAACTCGCTGATCGCGAAGATGGTATAAGGGAGGAGAACAATTATTATGGAAAAAGCGGTTA
Source organism: uncultured Eubacteriales bacterium (assembly GCA_900319355.1). GTDB lineage: Bacteria > Bacillota > Clostridia > Lachnospirales > Lachnospiraceae > Bilifractor. The sequence continues at coordinate 4,390 of ONOC01000068.1, forward strand.
CAGCAGAAAAGGCGGAGAAGAAGAGCTTCGCACAGTCGTCTACTTTCCGTGCGGTCCTTCCGATTATCGGGCTGATTCTGGTTTTCATCATCTTTAATATTCTGACAGGCGGAAGAATGATCACGAACCTGGGCCTGACGCTCAGCTCGATGTATTCACTGATGATTGCCTGCACGGGCGTGTTCTTTATCATGACCATGGGCGGTCTTGATTTCTCCCAGGGATCGATCCTCGGTATTGCCGGCATCGTGATCTGCGCGGTTTCCAATGTGGCTCCTGTCGGCGTCGCGATCATCGCGGGCATCGCGGTCGGCGCAGGCATCGGCGCAGTGAACGGATTTTTCTACGTGAACAGAAAAATCAAATCCTTCATTGTTACGATCTGCACGATGTTCCTTTTCAGAGGAATTATCAAGTATCTGACCAGTAACTCCCCGGTGACCGGCAGTGCATCCCTGCAGCTGAATTACGATACCGTTCCGGTAAAGCTTGTCTGCATGCTCATTGTCGTCGCACTCGGCATTTTCTTCTTTGAGTTCACACGCTTCGGCACTGACCTGAAGGCCATCGGTGCGGGTGAGAAGGCAGCGATGTTTGCCGGCATCCGTACAGACAGAATGAAGTTCTGGGTTTATGTACTTTCCGGAGCCATCACAGGCTTTGCGGCATTTGTCAGCGTTGTTCATGCAGGTTCTGTTACATCTTCAGGCGGAAACCAGCTTGAGACTCAGATCCTGATTGCTCTGGTACTCGGAGGTATGCCTATTTCCGGTGGTGCCAAGGTTCGTTTCGAGAATGTCATTGTCGGTGCGCTTCTGTACACCATCCTTCAGTCCGGACTGCAGATGCTCGGCATGTCCACACAGACCATGCAGATGATCGAGAGTGTTATCTTCCTGGTATTCGTTCTGATCTTCGCAGACAGACAGTCTATCCAGGTTATCAAATAATTTGAAAAGGAGAAAAAAGCTATGGAAAAGTTATATTTTATCGTTGGCAGCCAGGATCTTTACGGTGATGAATGCCTGAAGGAAGTGGCGGCAGACGCTGGAAAAATGACGGATTTTCTGAATGATAAGCTGAAGGATACCATCCGGATCGAACTTCTTCCGACGGTTATCACCTCGGAGACCTGCGTAAAGGATATGAGAAAGGTTATGGACGACGATGAATGTGTCGGCGTCATCACCTGGATGCACACCTTCTCTCCGGCAAAAATGTGGATCAAGGGTCTTCAGGAGCTGAGAAAGCCGCTTCTTCACCTTCATACCCAGGCAAACGAGAAGCTGCCCTACGATGAGATCGACATGGATTTCATGAACCTGAACCAGTCCGCTCACGGCGACAGAGAGTTTGGCTATATCCTGGCGAGACTTCACATTCAGCACGAGGTTGTTGCCGGATATTATCAGCATGACGACGTGATTGAAAAAATCCGTCAGTTCGCTCAGGTGGCAAAGGCAATCAGCTTCTCTCACAACCTCCGCGTGGCAACCTTCGGAAACAATATGCGTGATGTGGCGGTTACCGACGGCAACCGTCTTGAGTCCGAGATCAGATACGGATGGGAGATCAAGTACTGGGGCATCGGCGAGATCGCTGACCGTGCCGCAAAGGTGACGGACGCTGAAGTCGATGCAAAGATGGAAGAGTACGAAAGCAAGTACACGATGGCAACCGATAATCTGGATGCTGTACGTGAGCAGGCAAGATATGAGGTTGCTTTCGATCAGTTCATTAAAGAGAACGGCTGCACCGCATTTACGGATACCTTCCAGGATCTGGCAGGCATGAAGCAGCTGCCCGGCATTGCCGCACAGAACCTTATGGCAAAGGGCGTCGGATTCGGACCGGAGGGCGATTACAAGATCGCCGCTTTCTCTGCCGTACTGATGAAGATGGCTGAGGGCAGAAAGGGTGCCACCGGTTTCATCGAGGACTATACCTACGATCTGACACCGGGCAGTGAACTTGAGCTGGCTTCTCATATGCTTGAGGTTCCGGCTTCCTTCGCCGCTTCAAAGCCCGAGATTCAGGTTCATCCTCTCGGCATCGGCGGAAAGGCAGATCCGGCACGTCTGGTATTTGACGGTGTAACTGGTGACGGTATTCAGGTAACGCTGGTGGATATGGGAGACCATTTCCGCATTATCTGCGCCGATGTAGAACTTGTAAAGCAGCCGAAGGTGATGCCGAAGCTTCCTGTAGCCAGAATCATGTACAGACATAAACCGAATTTCCAGATCGGTACTGCGGCATGGTGCTATGCGGGCGGCGCACATCACAGTGTCATCTCCACCGCACTGAACCGTACGGATATCGAAATGTTCGCAAGACTGACCGGCACGGAGCTGATCACGATCGGCGATGATACGACTGAAGAGGATCTGAGAACATTCAGAATCTGATAATGGTGTCCGTCGGAGCCGTATATACATGGCCCCGGCGGACTGTTGTATCTTACCGTATAAGCTCTTCGAATCGCAGACAGACTCGTCACACGCGAAGCGTGTGTAAGAGACTGTATGCGATTTCGAAGGCAACAGGTATGAGCACGAAGTGACGCGAAAGCGGAACGAAAGTGCGAATATGCGCGGGCAGTGAGCCGCATCCGCACACACGAAGTGTGATGCGGTGAGGCGAACGCCGCGTCAGACCGACGAAGTCGGTCTCATGTGACAGCTGCGAGAGTGCGAAGCACGAAGCAATCCGTAGCTTATACAGTACGTGATATGAAAGTTAACTGACAATACGTAAAGAAGATGAGGGAAGATATGGCGGATCAGCCAAAGTACCAGGCAGTTATTGACTGGGTGAAAAACAGCATTAAAAACGGGACACTTCAGTACGGCGACCGGCTCATGTCAGAAAAGGAGCTCAGCGACAAATTCGGGCTGAGCCGGCAGACGATCCGGCACGCTACCGGTGTCCTGGAGAAAGAACATGTGATTACGCGGGTGCAGGGAAGCGGAACATATATCGGAGCGACTTTCCAGCCCGTCAGGAGAGAGCGGTATATGAATATCGCCGTTCTCAGTACCTTTTATGAAAGTTACATCTTTCCGCCTATTCTGAGGGGAATTGTATCCGTGCTTCAGAAGGCAGGATACACGACGCAGGTTTCGTTTACAGACAACCGTCTTGATGTGGAGAAGAAAAATCTGAAATCCATTCTGGAGAAAGGTGATATCGACGGTGTGATCGTGGAGCCGACACAGAGCGCGCTTCCGAATCCGAATCTCGTCTATTACCGGGAGATTCTCAGCCGCCATATACCGGTTCTGTTCTTCAATGCGTTTTATCCGGATCTGAATGTGCCCTGTGTGCGCATTGATGACCGCCTGATCGCGGATCATGCCACCGAGCTTCTGATTCAGAACGGACACAGAAAAATCGCGGGGATTTTTAAATCCGATGACGGTCAGGGGCCGCTCCGCTATCAGGGATACGCGGATGCGATGATCCGTCATGACATCCCGTTCGACAGAAGAAGCATCATCTGGTGCGACACAGTCATGCAGCGGGATATTCAGATGATTGAGGATTATCTGATTTCAAGACTGAAGGGAAATACGGCGGTGGTATGCTATAATGATGAAGTGGCGATGCAGCTGATCAATATACTTCTCCGTCATGGCATCAGAGTACCGGAGGATATTTCGGTGGTGGGAATTGATAATTCGAATCTGGCGTCAATCTGCCGGGTTCCGTTTACCTCTTTCCCGCATCCGAAGGAGAAGCTGGGCGCCAAAGTGGCTGAAAACCTGCTGAAGATGATCGATAACCCTGATTTTGATGCCAATTATCTCTATGATGCGGAGCCTGTCATCAGACAGTCTGTCAGGAATCTCAGCGAAAATCCTGTCACGTCTGAAAAATCATCCGGGACAGCGGATTACGCGATGACGGACGCTCAGATGAGTGTGGAAGATCAGGAAAGTTCAGCTGACTGGCTGAATCCGGATACGCTCAAGAGTCCGGAGCCGACAGGAACAGAAGGAGGAAATCATGCTTGAGGAATTAAAAGAGAAAGTCTGGAAGGCAAATCTGCTGCTTCCGAAATATCACCTTGTGACATTTACCTGGGGAAATGTCAGCGCCATCGACCGTGAGAGCGGCCTGTTCGTGATCAAGCCGAGCGGTGTCGATTATGACAGACTGACACCGGACGACATGGTAGTTGTTGACCTGAAGGGAAATAAGGTTGAGGGAAGATACAACCCTTCATCTGATACGCCGACACATGTGGTACTGTATAACCGTTTCCCGAAGATCGGAGGCGTGGTACACACACATTCATCCTGGGCAACGAGCTGGGCGCAGGCCGGACGCGGCATTCCCTGCTACGGAACAACGCATGCCGATTATTTTTACGGTGAGATCCCGTGCGTCCGCAATCTGACGAAGGAAGAGATCGAAGAGGCTTATGAGACAAATACCGGCGTTCTCATTGCGGATGATTTTGAGCAGAATAAACGCGACTATATCGCGGTACCCGGTGTTCTCTGCAAAAATCACGGCGTCTTCACCTGGGGCAAGGATGCAGACGAGGCGGTACACAACGCGGTTGTCGTAGAAGAAGTAGCCAAAATGGCGGCGAGATGTGAGATGATCAACCCGGATGTGAAGCCGGCGCCACAGGAGCTTCAGGACAAGCATTACTTCAGAAAACACGGCGCAAATGCCTATTATGGTCAGGATCATATCCGCTGACGGGAAGTCAGGCGGCGCTGTTCACATTTCAGGAACGTTGACTGAATGACGGCGGGATAAATTAAGAGGAGGTATGGAAAATGGGTGCAAAGGAACTGATCGAGAGCGGCAGAACCGCACTCGGCATTGAATTCGGATCGACGAGAATCAAGGCGGTTCTGATCGATCTGGACGGCAATGTACTGGGAACGGGATTTTACGACTGGGAGAACCAGCTGAAGGACGGAATCTGGACCTACAGCTATGAGGAGATCGACAAAGGCTTCCGCGGATGCTATACATCGCTTCGCGAAACGGTTGAGAAGCAGTACGGCGTGACCATTAAGAAACTCGGCGCGCTCGGCATCAGCGCCATGATGCACGGTTATATTGCGCTGGATAAGGACGGAAAGACCCTTGCGCCTTTCCAGACCTGGAGAAATTCGAACACGCAGGCGGCCGCCGATGAGATGACGGCGCTGTTTAATTTCAATATTCCGCTTCGCTGGACAAGCGCGCATCTGTATCAGTGTGTGCTGGATCATGAGAAGCATCTGGATCAGGTCGATTTTGTCACGACGCTTGATTCGTATATGCACTACCGTCTGACGGGACGAAGGGTGACCGGCGTCGGCGATGCTTCCGGTATTTTCCCGATCGATTCCACGACCTGCGACTATGACGCAGAGATGATGGAGAAGTTTGACGGTCTGATCGCAAAGCAGGGCTATACCTTCA
>ONOC01000016.1:0-33312 GCA_900319355.1 uncultured Eubacteriales bacterium
CTTCGCAGGAGCAGCCTTCTTCGCAGGAGCAGCCTTCTTCGCGGGAGCTGCCTTCTTAGCAGGCTCAGCCTTCTTGGCAGGCTTCTTCTCTTCCTTCACCGGAGAAACATCATTCTCTGCGATCTGAAACCGGCCAATCTGGTGATGAATACAGAAGGCATACTCTCACTGATTGATCTCGGCAGCGCATATGTGAAACCGGATTCAGAGGACCTTCCGGTGTCACGGACGAACAGGAACCTTTCCTTTCACGCGGTAACACCGAAATATGCGGCGCCGGAACTCTCTTCCGGTGAACCGGATGAAAGATCCGACATTTACAGTCTGGGCGTGACGGCGCTGTTTCTGCTCACCGGAAAAACAGCCGGAAGCAAGATCCCGGCGGCGACGTCACCCGGCGAAGAAGAACGCACTTTTCTCCGGAAGCTTCATAAGCGAGCCGGTGACCCGGATAATCTGCAGCGGAAACTTACCGCTGTAATCCTGAAATGCATGGAAAAAAATCCTGCGGAAAGGTTTCAGTCGGCCGGGGAACTGAAAAGGTCGCTCGATGCACTGTCTCCAGTCCGCAGAGATGCCGTGCGGTTGAAAAGGGCTGCTGTCTGCGCCGCGCTCTGCATGATTTCGGCCGTGTCGCTTGGCGCTGCCGCAACGTTTCTTGCGCCGCGGGAATATGCGGAACTGTTTCATCTGGCAGAGGAGACGGCAGAGCCGGAGGAGAGAAAGCAGCTGCTGTTCCGTGCCTGTGCGCTTCCCGGCCGCAGGCCGGATGAACGTATGTGTACGGCTCTGATGACATCATGCGGCGCTGACGGCATGCTGGATGCTGAGGAGCAGGCGGTGCTGGAAAAAGAACTTTCCCTGTATGAAGAGACCGCATCCGGGGAAAATCTGATGCAGGCAGATAAAAACCGGGAGACATATGCCGCGCTCTGCCTCAGGATGGGGAAGCTTTTCAGGGACTGCAGCACGGATACGGGAAGTTCGGCCATGGCCGCAAGAGCTGTACGGGCAGAACCGTGGTTCCGGAAAGCCTTCGCTTTCGGCGGAAGCAGCAGGACAGCAGTCGAGGCGGAAGCCTGTATGCAGGCGATGGATTTCTGTACGGAGGATCAGTGAATGGATTACGCGGGGCTTGATTTTTTCTCGAATCTGCTGATGGCACTCACCGTCTGTCTGGGGGCTGTTTCTGTCGATGCAGCGGTCCGCTGTTTTGAAAAAAAGAGAGAGAGGAGACAGCGGATCAGCGCATATTTCCGCGGGGAAATACGCCTTCATGCCGCCATGGAGGAGACGGACGGATTGTCCGGGGAGGAGACGCAGGAGCTGAACCGCATCTCCGGTATCAGAACGACAGAGGCTCTGATTTCTCTGTTTCTCTTTGTCCTTGTCTCTGCTGTTCCGTGCCACGCGCACGGGCTGCCGGGCGGAGCGGAGCATTCATCCGGCCGGAATCCGGAAGGCGATCCGGCTGTTCAGGAGGTGCCTTCAGCGTCCCTTGCGTTTCAGGAGCAGAACGGGAATATAAGAATAGAAGAGGGAATCGCCTGTTTTTCTGCACCGCAGGATGCACTTCTGACGGTTTCGTGCGGAAACGACGCCTTTGATGAGCATGCGGCAGCGGCGGCTCTTGCGGTCACGGCAGCCGGATGTGATGGAAATGAGATACGGGATGCCTGGTCGATGGACGCCTGGCAGGAAACCGGTTCTGCGAATTCGCGCCAGGTGCTGCTTCATTTTACGGAGGATGCGCTGTATACCGTCCGTTTTTCCTACACGGATGCTGCCGGGCAGACGTGTCAGACCGTGGATACCGGGGAACCGGGCATGCCGCTGATTTTTCTTGTAGATACGAAAAAGCCGGAAGGAAATCTCCGGGTGGCCTGTTACGGGGAAGACCATCATGCTGAACCGGATGTCATTACTTTTTCTGATCTTTCCGGGGAACCGGCTGATCTCACTGATCTTTCAGAGCGGAACGAAAGCAGACTGTCCGGGCAGGTCTGCACCGGCAGAAAAATCGAGATAACGGGATCGTCCGCGGATCAGGGAGGAACCTGCGCCATCATGATCCGCTGGGATGAGGCAGCCTCCGGCGAATCCGGCGCGGGCGGGTTTCTTTCGGAGAATGAGCTTCGGAGCTGCACAGACTGGCGCCCTCTGGGCGGCGGGATCATGCTGGGCGGCAATTTCAGGAAAGTCATCTATGCCCGGATACAGGACAGGGCAGGCAATGAGACATATATCAGAACGCCTGTACTTGAAAGTGAGGCAGAGGAAATAAAAGAGACGGGAGCGGCAGACAGCCGAAGCGATGCAAGTGCAGCGTCCCGGCGGGCAGCAGAACAGACCGCAGACAGGAAAACTGACGCGGCAGAGTCCCCGGACGAGACTGAGGAAGCAGACAGAAGTATCCCGGCAGATGCCCGCGGGACTTCCGGCGGGCAGGCCCGCAGGTATGTCATGAGTGCGGAGACGGCGAAGATGAACCGGTCTTATGTCATGGATCCCTGTGATGCGGTCATGACGGTGACAGGTGATAAAAAGCTGGTATCGCATCAGGCCGTGCTGTACAGGAACGGGGATGAGCGGACGCTTGAGCCGGGAAAAGATTATGAACTGACGGAAGAGGATGACAGCGCAGGCAGAAAATTTACCTATACGGTGTACAGGAAATGCTTTGCAGAGGACGGCGTCTACCGGCTGATTTTTACGGATATTGATGAAGACGGGCGGGCCTTTTCCAATGATGATGACATCGATACGACACTGAATTTCGGAACGGATACGGCGGCGCCCGTGCTGGAGATTCACGGCCTGAAGGAAAATGGTGTCTACACGGATTCCGTAAAGACGGTCACGGTCAGAGCAGATGACAACATGAAGCTGTCTGCCGTCCGTATTTATCTTGACAGCGATGACAAACCGGCAGCGGAGTGGAATGAAAAGGAAGCGGAGAAGGTGCTCGCTGACGGCGGTGATTTTTCCATCAGGATTCCCGGCACGGAGGAGACGGCGCATTCGCTCAGGGCAGAGGCATATGATGTGGCCGGCGGAAAGACGGAGGCCTGCGTGGAGACTTTCTTTGTGAAGGAAAGCGGGCTGAATCATTTCCTCGGAAGCGGTCAGTGGAAATTCCTGCTGGCACTTCTGGCAGCGGCAGCTGCTGTCATCGCTGTGGCTGTAAGACGTTCCGGAAGACCGGACGGCGGGGAGCAGAAAGAAGAAAGCGGAAATCAGAGAGGGAAGAAAACGGCGTACAGAGGAAGTAGAACACAGAGAACGGAAGAGAAAGAAGAAATGAAGAAAGAAACGAAAAGAGAAACGAAAGGAGAGAGGGGACAGAAACAGGGAAGGAGAAATAAGATCAGGGAAAGCCGCAGCCGTGACAGATGTGGTATAGTGTGTGAGATACAGAAGCGGCTGTGCAGCAAAGAATGACAGGATTTTTCATGAAGGAAGAATGGGTAGAAAAAAGAATCTGGGCTCCGTTTAAGGCGCTTGGGGATAAATTCGGTGTGGATCAGCTGATCATCAGGCTGATGAGAAACAGAAATGTATTCACGACGGAGGACCTGAAGGAAAAGCTTCCGGATGGCCGGACCTTCGCGGAAGAGAAGATTGACCGCTACCTGCATGCGGGACCGGAGGATCTGTACGATCCGTTCCTGATGAAGGACATGGATAAGGCAGCGGATGAGATCTGCGACGCGGTCCGTAAGGGAAGAAAAATCCGTGTGATCGGGGACTATGACATCGACGGCATTATGTCGGTCTATATTCTGGTGAACGGACTCAAGGAAATCGGTGCGGACACGGACTGGCGGATACCGCACCGTGTGAGAGACGGCTACGGGCTGAATGAGCACCTGATCCGGGAAGCGGACGGGGACGGGCGGGAGCTGATCATTACCTGCGACAACGGCATTGCGGCTCCGGATCAGATCAGGCTTGGCAATGAGCTGGGTATTCATACCATTGTGACGGACCACCATCAGGTGCCGTCGGATGAGAACGGGGATTTGCTTCCGCCTGCCGATGCCGTGGTCAATCCTCACCGGTCGGACGATACGTATCCGTATGACGGCCTCTGCGGCGCCGGCGTTGCCTGGAAGCTGGTGACGGCTCTTTTTCAGAAAATGAAACGGCCTTCCGCGCAGAAAGAGGCAATGAAGTATATTCAGTATGCGGCCATCGCAACGGTCGGCGATGTCATGGAGCTGACAGATGAAAACCGGATCATTGTACGCGAGGGACTGAAGGATCTGCACCACACGGATAACCCTGGACTTCTTGAACTGATCCGCCAGCTCGGCCTTACGCCGGGCCAGATCGATGTCTATCATATCGGCTTCATGATCGGACCGTGTCTGAACGCAAGCGGGCGGCTGGATACCGCAGCGAAGGCGCTGAATATGCTGATGACGGATTCCGTCGAGGAGGCGTCGGCAGCAGCGGGAGAACTGATCGAACTGAATGAAAGCCGGAAAACCATGACGGAAAAGGGAACGGCTGAGGCTGTGGAGATGATCGAAACGACATCGCTGAAAAACGACAGGGTTCTGGTCATTTTTCTGCCGGACAGTCATGTGAGCGTGGTCGGCATCATTGCCGGAAGAATTAAGGAGCGCTATATGCGGCCTGTCTTTGTGCTCACCGAAACGGACGGAGTACTCAGGGGATCCGGACGGTCCGTCGAGGCTTACAGCATGTATGACGAGCTCGTGAAATGCCGGGACCTGCTGACGGCGTTCGGGGGTCACCCCATGGCGGCCGGTATTACGCTCGAGAAAGAAAATCTTCAGGCCTTCCGCGAGCAGCTGAACCGGAACTGCACGCTGACCGATGCGGATATGAAGAACGTCATCAGCGTGGATGCGGTCATGCCGCAGTCATACGTCACGGAGAGACTGATCAGGGAGATGGATGTGCTGAAGCCGGAGGGCACGGGCAACACAAAACCGGTCTTTGCGGAGACCGGTGTCATGCCGGAAAGCCCCAGGATTCTCGGAGAGAAGCGGCGGGCCTGCGCGCTGCAGCTTGTCTCCGGAGACAGAAGGAACTGCTGCCGCGGGATTTTTTTCGGCAGCGAGGAGGATACCGAAGCCTTCTTCGAACGCGCTTCCACCGGCGCGCCTCTTTCCATCGTGTATGAGCCCCAGATCAACTCATGGCGGGGAAGGACGGACATTCAGCTCCATATTATCAGTTACAGGGACTGAGGCCTTGAGGCGCATGACGGCGCATAACGGCGCCGTCTTACAATTCATTGAATTACAGAAACCGGAATGATATACTTAACGTATTTGATGCCGGTTTTTTTCTGCGGTTTTATCACATTCCGCGGATAAAAGAGATAAAAGGAAAGGACAACTTTATCATGAAAGAACTGAAGGATTATGTAACAACTATCCCGGATTATCCGAAAAAGGGAATTATGTTCCGCGATATCACCAGTATTCTGGATGACGCCGACGGACTGCATCTGGCGATCGATTCCCTGCAGGATCTGCTGAAGGGCATTGATTTTGATGTGATCGTGGGCACCGAATCCAGAGGATTCATTTTCGGTATGCCGATTGCCTACAATCTTCATAAACCTTTTGTTCTTGTCCGCAAGAAAGGCAAGCTGCCGAGAGAGACCATCTCCGAGACCTATGATCTGGAGTATGGCACGGAGACTGTGGAGATGCACAAGGATTCCATCAGACCCGGACAGAAGGTGGTGCTGGTGGATGATCTGATCGCCACCGGCGGTACGATCGAGGCGGCTGCAAAGCTTGTCGAGAGACTGGGCGGCGAAGTGGTGAAGATGATTTTTGTTATGGAGCTTGAAGGACTTAAGGGACGGGAGAGACTGTCGCGTTACGATATCGATTCTGTCATCAAATATCCTGGAGCGTAAAGCAGGTGCTCCGCCGGACGGATCCGCACAGGACAGGCGCTGATTTTCCCGTCTGACGACAGCATATGACATCATGTCAGGGAGCGGCCTATGAGTGACGATCTGCAGATGAAAGACGAAAAACTGAAAAAAGAGATTGAGGCGGTTGATTCCAACCTCAAGAAGATGGATGATTTTTCGTCCCCTGAAGATCTGTATCAGGAACTGATCGCTGACGTGAGAAAGTATCATCCGTCCGATGATATCTCGATGATTGAGAAGGCTTACCGCGTGGCGTCCGAGGCCCATAAGGATCAGAAGAGGAAATCAGGCGAAGCCTATATCATCCATCCGCTCTGTGTCGGGATCATCCTCGCCGAGCTTGAGCTGGACAAGGAATCCATTGTGGCCGGTCTTCTTCATGATGTGGTGGAGGATACCATCCTCACCAAGGAGGAGATTGAGCAGGAATTCGGCACGGAGGTCGCGGAGATCGTCGACGGCGTGACAAAGCTCGGCCAGCTGTCCTATTCTCAGGACAAAATCGAGGAACAGGCGGAAAATCTCCGCAAAATGTTCCTTGCGATGGCGAAGGATATCCGTGTCATCATGGTCAAACTGGCGGACCGTCTTCACAACATGCGGACGCTTCAGTACATGACGCACGAAAAGCAGATTGAAAAATCGCGCGAGACGATCGAGATCTACTCTCCGATTGCCCAGCGGCTCGGTATCTCCAAGGTGAAGAACGAGCTGGATGATCTGAGTCTGAAGTATCTGGAGCCGAAGGCCTACAGGGAACTCTCGGAGCAGATCAATGAGAAGCGGTCGGAGCGGGAGGCCTTTGTCGAGGAAATTGTTATTGAGGTCCGGAAGAAGATGGCGGAGGCCGGCATCGAGGCGCAGGTCTACGGCCGGGCAAAGCACTTCTTCAGTATTTACAAGAAAATGGTCAACCAGCACAAGACGCTGGACCAGATCTATGATCTGTTTGCGGTCCGGATCATCGTGGAATCGGTGAAGGACTGCTATGCGGCGCTCGGCATCATCCATGAGATGTACACACCGGTGCCGGGAAGATTCAAGGATTACATCGCGATGCCCAAGCAGAACATGTATCAGTCGCTTCACACGACACTGATCGGTCCGATGGGCAGACCGTTTGAGATTCAGATCCGCACGTTCGAGATGCACCGTGTCGCTGAGTACGGTATCGCGGCGCACTGGAAATACAAGGAAATGTCGGACGGGAAGAAGCCCGGACCAGAGCAGGAGGAGGCCAAGCTGAACTGGCTCCGCCAGATCCTTGAGTGGCAGCAGGACATGAATGACAACAGGGAGTTCATGAGCCTGCTGAAGAGCGATCTGAACCTGTTTAATGAAAACGTCTATGTTTTCTCGCCGAAGGGCGACGTGAAGACGCTGCCCGCCGGTTCATGCACCATTGATTTCGCCTATGCTGTTCATTCCGCCGTCGGCAACAAGATGGTCGGCGCCCGTGTGAACGGAAAACTGGTGCCGATCGAGACGGAACTCCACAACGGCGACCGCGTGGAGATCATCACGTCACAGAACTCGAAGGGACCGAGCCGCGACTGGCTGAAGGTCGTGAAGAGCACGCAGGCGAAGAACCGGATCAACCGCTGGTTCCGGATGGAGAAAAAAGAGGACAACATCCTCAAAGGTCACGAGCTTCTTGCCGGCTACCTGAAGAACAAGGGGTATGACGCGGCTGAGGTGATGAAACCCGCCTATCAGAAGAAAGTCATGCAGAAGTACGGCTTCCAGGACTGGGATTCCGTACTGGCGGCCATCGGCCACGGCGGACTGAAGGAAAGGCAGGTTCTCAACAAGCTTCTCGAATGCTATGAGGCTGATCACGAGGCGCACATGACCGATGAGGATGTGCTCGCCGAGGTCTCGGCCCAGGATGATAAGAACAGCGGCGAGCCGGAGAAACGGAAGGGCGGCATCACGGTGCGCGGCATCCATGATGTGGCGGTTCATTTCTCCAAGTGCTGCAGCCCCATTCCCGGCGATGAGATCGTCGGTTTTGTGACGCGGGGCCGCGGGATTACGATCCACAGAACGGACTGCATCAACATCATGAATCTTCCGGAGAGCGAACGGGAGCGCCTGATCGAGGCGGAGTGGGCACCGGATTCGGAGAGCGACGAGGAATATCCTGTCGGCATCACGGTGTACGCAAACGACCGCGCGGGACTGCTTGTCGATCTCTCGAAGATTTTTACGGAAAGAAATATCAGTATCCTCGGCGTGAACTCAAGGACGAACCGCCAGGGTGTTGCGACAATCGACATGACCTTTAATGTGAAGAGCAAACAGGCGCTGACGGATCTTGTCGCGAAGATCAGACAGGTTCCGAACGTCGTGGATGTGGAACGTGCGAAAGGCTGATGGAACATGGGCAGAATGCGTATTGAAAGTCTGATTCTCGGCATGATTGCCACGAATGTCTACTTCGTCATGAATGTGGATACGAAGGAGATGCTGATCGTGGATCCGGCCGCGTCCGCTGACAGGATTTTTGAAAAAATCGCCCGGATGCAGGGACACCCTGTGGCGATCCTGCTGACGCACGGCCACTACGATCACTTCGGCGCGGCGGCCGAGGTACGCTCGCATTATCAGGGCAGCGACGGAAAACCGATACCCGTGATCTGCGAGGAAGAGGAGCAGGTCGTACTGTCCGATCCGGAAGCAAACACATCTCCGATGCACGGCGTGTCCGCGACACTGAAGGCGGACCGGTATGTAAAGGACGGCGATGTACTGCATCTGGCCGGCTTTGAGATCCGTGTCATGCATACGCCGGGCCACACGATCGGCGGTGCCTGCTATTATTTTCCGGAGGAACATGCGCTCTTCTCGGGAGACACACTCTTCTGTGAATCCTACGGGCGGACGGACTTCCCGACGGGCAGCAGCCGTGACATGGAGCAAAGCATTCACCGTCTGCTTTCAGAACTTCCGGAGGACACCGATGTCTATCCGGGACATGAATACACAACGACGATTGCGAGAGAAAAAAGGTATAATCCTCTTGCCATCGGCTTCTGACGAGAAGGGGAGATGACAGTTGGCGTCCTTTACCTTGCTGTTCAGCCGCAGGATTTTTGAATATGATGTATATCACCTGATCCAGGCTTTTTATCCTTTTTCGGAATCGGAGATCTGGTACGACGGGGACGAAAAGCCTCAGGGTGAACATGATGCGGACTTCGCGGTTGATTACACCGATACCGCGGTCCGCTTTTCGTGTGTCACGGGGAAGGGAGATACCTTTGGCGGCACGGCGGAGATCACGGACTTTTCCGATCGTCACAGATCAAAGAACGAAGTGAAGCGTCTCGTCTACCGTGTTCTCTCGGAGCGCACGGGCAGAACACTTCCCTGGGGCGACCTCACCGGGATCCGCCCGACAAAGATAGCGATGAAGCTCGCTGAAAACGGCGTTCCGGAAACGAAGATACGGAAAACGCTGAAGACGGCATACCTTGTCAGCGACGAAAAAATCGATCTCACGCTCTCCGTGGTGAAACGGGAACGGGAGATCCTTTCCGGCTGCCGGACGGTGAGTCATTCGCCGGACGGGAAAAAGGGGTACAGCCTGTACGTGGATGTGCCGTTCTGCCCTTCGATCTGCCTTTACTGCACCTTCGGTTCCCACCGGCTGGATGCCTTCAGGGATTATGTGACACCCTACTTCACGGCGCTGTACAGAGAGATCCGGTATGTCTGCCGGGCGATGGAGAAGGAGCATTATGTACCGGATACGGTCTATATCGGCGGCGGTACGCCGACCTCGGTGCCGCCGGCACAGCTCGACGAACTGCTGCATGTGCTGAGTGACTGCATCGATCTTGCCTCGCTGAAGGAATTCACGGTGGAGGCGGGGAGACCGGACACGGTCAGCCGTGAGATTCTGGATGTTCTGAGGAAGTATCCGGTGACGCGTATCTCCATCAATCCGCAGACGATGGTGCAGAAGACGCTGGATGTGATCGGACGCGCCCATACGGTCGAAGAGACGCGCGATGCTTTCAGAAGAGCACGTGAGGCCGGCTTTGACAATATCAATATGGATATGATCGTGGGCCTTCCGGGAGAAGGTGAGGCAGAGGTCGCGAAGACGCTTCACGACATCGCGGCGCTTTCGCCGGACAGCCTGACGGTTCATTCCCTGGCGCTGAAGAGAGCCGCCAGGCTCAATATGTTCAGGGATATCTATGAACCGGTTTCCTTTGAAAATTCAGAAAAAATCATGCGCCTTACGGAGGAGACGGCAGCGTCTCTCGGTATGACGCCCTACTATCTGTACCGGCAGAAGAATATGGCCGGAAATTTTGAGAACACCGGTTATGCCGTGCCCGGAAAGGCATGCGCATACAATGTGCTGATCATGGAGGAGCAGCAGACGATTATGGCCTGCGGCAGCGGCGCTTCCACGAAATTTGTGTTCGACGGCGGCGAGAGGATCGAGCGCGCCGAGAACGTGAAAGATCTGAAGAATTATATTGAAAGAACGGACGAGATGCTGGAACGGAAGCAGCACGGCATCGACTGCTGGCTGCATCAGGCGTGATGCCTGCGCTGATGCGATACTGTCGCATCGCTTCATGCTCATACATGTTTGCGTCGATCACGCATACCGTTTTCTGTGTATGCTTCGCATGCCCGGAAACTGTCTGCGTGTCGACGGCTTAATACAATAAGACTATGGGTAAAGACAAGGTAAAAAAAGAGAAAAAGAAAAGCAAAGCCCGCAGAGCAGAGAAAAGAGAGCGTGTCGTAAAGACCGCGAAGCGTGAGAACACGGGTGAGACCATGACCGGATCTGATGAGAAATCTCCGGCACAGGAGAAGACTTCAGCCAGAAAATATGTGAACAGAAAGCATCTCCTCACGCATTCCATGACGGCGGAGCTTAAGCACGGGGAACAGGTGAGCAGCCTCGCCTATGAGGTGTCCCGGGAACTGGGGCTTTCGAAAGAATACGCACACGATATGATTATAGCCGGATTTTTCCACGATATCGGCAAGTCAATCCTCGCGACGAAGAGTCCGACGGATTCAACACTTGTTGTTGAGGAAATGAACTCCCTGCGCCTTCATCCGCTGATCGGGTGCGAGGAACTGGAGGAAAACGGCTACAGCAGGGGAATCTGCGAAGCGGTGCGCTGGCATCACGAGAATCAGGACGGCAGCGGTTATCCGGACGGCCTCAAGGACGGGGATATCCCGCTTGGCGCTTGCATTCTCCGGGTGTGTGATGTATTCTGTGCATTGATTCAGGACAGGGAATACCGGAAGGCATTCACACCGGCTCAGGCCATATCCATTATGGTCGATGAGGTGGAGAAATACGACATCCGTGTCTTTCTCGCGTTCCAGCGCGTGATCCACCGGGACAGTGACGGAGCCATCGAGGTGCCGCCGGTGCGGCCCGAAGTAGAAGAAGTATGGAAGGAACTGAAGAACATATGAAGCTTACAAAGAAGCCGGTTACCGGCATGAAGGACATTCTCCCCCGCGAGATGGAAATCAGAAACTACGTCATGCAGCAGATCCGGGAGACATACACGAAATTCGGTTTTACGCAGATCGAGACCCCCTGTGTGGAGCATATCGAAAACCTGAACAGCAAACAGGGCGGAGAGAACGAGAAGCTGATCTTCAAGATCATGAAGAGAGGCGAGAAGCTGAAACTTCAGGAGGCGCAGTCGGAATCCGATCTGACGGACAGCGGCCTCCGCTATGATCTGACGCTTCCGCTCTCCCGTTTTTACGCGAACAATGCCAATGACCTGCCGTCGCCGTTTAAGGCGCTGCAGATGGGACCGGTATGGCGCGCGGACCGTCCGCAGAGAGGACGTTACCGCCAGTTCATGCAGTGCGATATTGATATCCTTGGCGAAGCTTCCAACATCGCGGAAATTGAGCTGGTGCTCGCCACGACGACGGTGCTCGGCAAAATCGGCTTTAAGAATTTCACCATCCGTATCAATGACCGCCGCATCCTGAAAGCCATGGCAGCTTATTCGGGATTCCCGGAAGAGTCTTATGACGAGGTATTCATCATCCTCGACAAGATGGACAAAATCGGCATCGACGGCGTGGCTGAAGAACTCGTAAAAGAGGGCTTCGCCCAGGCGTCCGTTGATAAATATATGGAGCTCTTCCGTCTGATCACACCGGACGTTCAGGGTGTGCAGACAGCGAAGGAAAAGCTGGAGGGCTATCTGGATCCTTCCTATGCTGACAGTCTGATGACCATCATCAGCAGCGTCGAAGCGACAAAGCAGGCGGACTTCCGCATGGCATTTGACCCGACGCTTGTCCGCGGCATGTCCTACTACACGGGACCGATTTTTGAAATCTCCATGGATGAGTACGGCGGTTCTGTCGGCGGCGGCGGACGCTACGATGAGATGGTCGGCAGATTTATCGGCCAGCCGGTGCCGGCCGTCGGTTTCTCCATCGGCTTTGAACGGATCGTCATGCTGCTTCTGGAGCATGACTTCCAGGTGCCGCATGCGGCGAAGAAGACAGCGTATCTGGTTGATAAGAAGTGTTCTGACGGGCAGATCCGGACTGCCGTGGCGAAGGCCATGGAGGCAAGAAAGAACGGAGATACCGTCAACGTCCTCGTCATGAAGAAGAACCGGAAATTCCAGAAGGATCAGCTGACCGGCGAAGGCTACACGGATTTCGAGGAATTCTACGCGGACTGACCGGGCAGGATGATCGGCAGGATATCATTATCATATAAATGAGCGGTGCGGCGGACCGGGCATCAGTGCCGGGTCCGCCATACTGCGGAAAAATAAAGTTAAGGAGATATGTATCATGGCAGAGAGTATGAAGGGCATGCACCGCACCTGCCGCGTGGCGGAAGTCACGGAGGAGATGATCGGCAGCGAAATCACACTGATGGGCTGGGTGCAGAAGAGCAGAGACAAAGGTGGCATTATTTTTGTTGACCTTCGTGACCGCTCGGGTATCATGCAGCTGATTTTTGATTCCGCAAAGACGGATAAGGAGACCTGCGAAAAGGCGGCAAAACTTCGTTCCGAGTTTGTGATTGCCGTGAAGGGTGTGCTTCAGAAGAGAGCCGGAGAGGCGAACACAAAGCTGACGACCGGAAACCTTGAAGTTCAGGTGAACTACCTCCGCATTCTTTCCGAGTCAGAAGTTCCGCCGTTCCAGATCGAGGAGAATTCGAAGACAAAGGATGAGATCCGTCTTCAGTACCGCTATCTGGACCTGAGACGCCCGGATCTGCAGCGCAACATGAAACTTCGTTCCGATGTCGCATACTATACCCGCGAGTTCTTCCACAACAACGGATTCATGGAGATCGAGACACCGATGCTCGGCAAGTCCACGCCGGAAGGCGCGCGCGATTATCTCGTGCCCAGCCGTGTTCATCCGGGCAGCTTCTACGCACTGCCGCAGTCCCCGCAGCTGTTCAAACAGCTTCTGATGTGCTCCGGCTATGACCGCTATATTCAGCTTGCGCGCTGCTTCCGTGATGAGGACCTGCGTGCCGACCGTCAGCCGGAATTCACACAGATCGATATGGAGCTTTCCTTCGTTGATGTGGATGATGTCATTGATATCAACGAGCGCTATCTCAAATATCTGTTCAAGAAGACACTGAACATAGATGTACAGACCCCGATCCCGAGAATGACATGGATCGAGGCGATGAACCGTTTCGGCTCCGATAAGCCGGATGTCCGTTTCGGCATGGAACTGATCGATGTATCCGATGTCGTGAAAGATTTTGATTTCGCTGTTTTCCGGAATGCCCTTGAGAAGAAGGACGGTTCTGTCCGCGGCATCAACGTAAAGGGCGAAGGCGACATGGGCCGCAAGCAGATCGACAAGCTTGTCGAGATGGCAAAGGGCATGGGCGCCGGCGGACTGGCCTATATTCAGCTGAAGACGGACGGCACCGTGAAGTCTTCCTTCTCGAAATTTATGACAGAGGAGCAGCAGGCAGCGCTGATCAGCGCCATGGGCGGTGAGAAGGGCGACCTTCTTCTGTTCGCAGCTGACCGCAACAAAATCGTGTGGAACGTACTCGGACAGCTCCGGCTTCATTTCCGCGATGAACTTCATCTCGTCCGCAAGGATGATTTCAATTTCCTGTGGATCGTGGAATTCCCGCTCCTTGAGTGGTCGGACGAGGAGAACCGCTATATGGCGATGCATCACCCGTTCACCATGCCCATGGAAGAGGACTGGGACAAAATCGACACCGATCCGGGTTCGGTTCGCGCCAAGGCGTACGATATCACGCTCAACGGCAACGAGATCGGCGGCGGCTCCGTCCGTATCCATCAGGATGATATTCAGGAGAAAATGTTCGAAGTGCTCGGCTTCACGAAAGAACGTGCGTGGAAGCAGTTCAAGTTCCTGCTGACCGCGTTCAAGTACGGCGTACCGCCGCACGCAGGACTGGCGTACGGACTCGACCGTCTGGTCATGCTGATGGCACAGGCAGATACCATCCGTGACGTCATCGCATTCCCGAAGGTAAAAGACGCATCCGATCTGATGACAGAAGCACCCAGCCGCGTAGAGCAGAAACAGCTCGACGAACTCGGCCTCGAGGTACCTTCAGAAGAACAGTAACAGCATACAGATGATCCGCCGCTATCATAAGGCGGGTCATCTGTTTTTTTTGTCTGGCTCCCGGTATTGACATCTTTGCATCCTGAGCGTACTATTTGTACTAGAACACTTGTAAATCACGGATATAAGTGCGACAGGAGCCATTATGAGTCTGATTGATTACAGAGATCCCAGACCTGTCTATGAACAGATTGTGGATTATTTCGAAAAACTGATCCTGCAGGGCGTGCTGAAGCCGGACGACAGAATGCCGTCCGTCCGGCAGACAGCGGCCGAATGGACCATTAATCCCAACACCATTCAGAAAGCCTTTACCGTGCTGGAGAACCGGGGCTACATCTATGCAGTGCCCGGCAGAGGAAATTTCATCGCTGAAAGCACAAAACTTCTTGAGGAAAAAAGAACCGAGCAGCTCAAAAAGCAGGAAAAGCTGCTTCGGGAGGGAAAAGAACTCGGGATCACGGAAGAGCAGGCGGAGGAAATGATCCGCCGGGTTTACGGGAGCGGAAAATCATGATCGAGATCAGAGAAGTAAGCAAATCATTTGACGGCGGCAGAACCCAGGCGCTGAAGAATCTCTCCATGAAAATAGACAGCGGCAGGGTATTCGGCCTGATCGGTACCAACGGCGCCGGCAAGAGCACCCTGTTCCGGGTCATGGCCGGCGTGATCCGTCCGGATGCCGGCAACGTACTCTATAACGGGAAGGCACTGTACGAAGACGTTCCGTCTGCAGAGCAGGGACAGATCCGCCCGCGGCCTGTGGGATACGGCATCCGCCAGAATCTCGGGATACGGCAGCAGATCTGTTTCCTTCCGGATGCCTGGAACATGCCCCTGTCGATGACGCCGGATGACTGCGCGGCACAGTACGCGGTCTTTTATCCGGATTTCCGCAGGAGCCGTTTTGAGAAGCTGGCGGATACTTTCGGCTTTGACCGGAAGAAGCCGGTCAGAACCTTCTCAAAAGGCATGAGAAAGGCGGTCATGATCTTCCTCGGTCTTTCCACCAGAACGAAATTTCTGTTCTGCGACGAGCTGTTTGACGGTCTCGATGCCGTCGTGCGGCAGACCATGAAGAGCGTTTTCGCAGAGGAAATGATCGACAGGGATTTTACCCCGGTGATCTCATCTCATAATATGCGGGAGCTGGAGGATTTCTGTGATCATGTGGGACTTATGCATAAGGGAAAGGTCCTTCTTTCGGAGGATCTGGAGCAGATGAAACTGAACATGCACAAGGTACAGTTCGTCCTCCGGGACGCGGGACGTCTTCAGAGGCTGCAGGAAGAACTGGATGTCATCAGTGTGAAGAAAAGGGGATCGGTCACGGAGATGATCGCCCGCGGAAGCGCGGAGGAGATCATGGCAAAAATCCGTCAGGAGGACCCGGTATTTGCCGAGACGGTACCGGTAACACTGGAGGAAGCTTTCATCGGGGAGACGGAGGAAAAAGGATATGACTTCAGCAGTCTTTTTTAAGGAATTGAAAGAGGATATCCGGCAGAGATTCTGGATTTCTGTTCTGATCCTTGCCGTTGGTTTTCTGATCATGCCGCTGACCATGTACTACTCGATGAACAGTACAGCAGAACTGGTGAGGGAGGGAATTTACTCTGCAAAAAGCGGTGCGGCGGATTTCCTCCGTATATACCGGGAGATGGCCGGGACAAAAGCCGCGCTGGTCGCGGCCGCATCCGCAGTCGCAGGGATCCTGGCAGCGGTGACCGGCTTTTCATGGCTGGGCCGTCAGGAAGCCGTGGATTTCTGGCACAGTGTGGCCATTGACAGAAAAACACTGTTTCTGGAGCGTGCGGCGGCAGGATTTTTTCTCTGTGTCATTCCGTATCTGATTGACTGGGCAGCCGCGACATTTCTTGTACCGGTCGGATTCGGCGCCTTCACGTCTGAGATCCTGCGGGACGGACTGAAAGCCGTGCTGTTTTTCATTCTTTCCTGGATGGCTTTTTATTTCTTTATCACGCTGGGCCTTGTGATGTCCGGAAAAACAGGAACGGGCCTTCTTCTGGGCGCACTGCTGCTGCTTGAAGGACCGGCCATGGTCGTTATTTTCTCTATGATCATGAGTACCTTTTTCGGCAGCATCGTTATGCCGGAGGGGATCCTGTCATATTGCTTTTCGCCGGTCACGATTCTTTTCGGAGAAATGACAGGCTATTTCGGAGAAATGCCGGGCGTACCTGCTTCACAGGCTTTTCTGCTCATGGCCGGCTATGCGGCGGCGGGACTGATCCTGGGCCTCATGGCGTACCGTTTCCGCCCGTCAGAATCCGCTGGATGCGGCATTGTGTTCAGCTGGACTTCCCATGTGATCCGCGTGGCTGTGGTCATCACCGGTGCCCTTGTTCTGGACCTGGTCATGGGAGGCGATGCCGGTGCGGCAGGACAGGTCATCATTATCGCGGCAGGTGCCTTTCTGGCATCCCTGCTCTACGAGCTGATTTTTTACAGCGGACTCCGTCATTACCGGAGCGTGTGGAAAGAGGTAACGGTATCCTTCGCTGCCGCTGCAGCGCTGGTTCTGCTGTGCGTGTATGACCCGGCGGGACTGAACAGCTGGCTTCCGGCTGAAAGTGAGGTCAGGGAAGCGGCAGTGAAGATCGGGGTTCTGGACAATTACGGATACCGTTCCGACAGCATACAGGATCAGGAAGAGGTTCAGGCACTTGAAGGCAGATTCACGGACAGAACGGACGTCATCGCGGAACTCTCTGATAAAGCGGACACCGGAAACCGGTATCCGGATGACGATGATTATTCTGTACTGTTCGGATGGAAGCTTCTGAACGGACGCACGGTATATCGGAGATATGCTGTGCCTGTCAGCGCACTGGATGAGTTCTGGCAGACCTGTGCGGGAGATGAAAAACTTGAGAATCAGTACAACCCCGTGGCACAGTTTGATCAGCAGGAAGGGAAGGAAAGCTGCGTGATCAGTTCAGCCTATTCCGGCGATGAGAAGACGATGCATCTGACAGATGAGGACTGTGCTGAGCTGAGACAGGCCATGATCCGCGATTCTGAAAAAACCCTGCCGTCGGAAGTCACAGATCTGGAAGCTTCATTTGTCATTATGGTCGGCAACAGGTATACTGATGATATAGATCAGGACACGTCAGGAGCATATTATTATATTTATTATTATATTTATCCGGCATATGAGGAAACGCTGACCTGGCTTGCTGATCATGGTTATACGCTTGCTGCAGAAGAAGGAATGAACGGAGAAGATACGGGCGCGGAAAGCGCGGACGTCGAAGGGGGTTCGAATGGCGATGAATAAGAAGAAAGCGGTGATTCTGACGGTGGTAATCGTGGCGGCAGCGGCCGTGCTCCTGTATTTTCTGATGATCAGAAAAGGCTCACAGGATGACGGCACAGGAACTGCTTATGTGCAGAGTGTTTCCACTGTCATGGATACAGGTATGGTCGGCATGGTGAACCAGTACGCCGGCATCGTGGAGTCACAGGAGACGTGGTCGGTCAGCAAAAATTCAGATGCCAGAGTGTCTGAGGTAAAGGTAAAAGCCGGGGATACGGTGAAGAAAGGCGATGTGCTCTTTACGTATGATACTTCCGGCTATCAGTCTCAGCTGGACCAGGCGAATATTGACATGCAGCGTCTGAACAATGATCTGAAGACGCTGAATGATACGCTCGCTTCACTGCAGAAGCAGCAGAAGTCCGCAAAAGCGTCGGAGCAGGCGCAGTATACGCTTCAGATTCAGGAACAGCAGCTGTCGATTCAGCAGAAACAGCTGGACATTCAGAGCAAGCAGGAAGATATCGACAAACTGAATGACAATATCAGCAACAATTCCGTCGTCAGCGAGATCGACGGCGTTGTGAAGTCGATCAATGACGGCACCACGGTCTCTTCTTCCGGAGAAAGCACGGATGCCTTCATCACCGTGATGAAAACGGGCGACCTCCGCGTGAAGGGAACGGTCAGCGAGCAGAATATCGGTTCCCTGACCGAGGGCATGGCGGTGACCATCCGTTCCCGTATCGACAGCGACAAGACCTGGAAGGGAAAAATCAGCAAAATCGATACGGAGAACGCGCAGTCTCAGCAAAGCATGTATGTCATCAGTTCGGATAACTCCGCGACAGGTACGAAATATCCGTTCTATGTGGAACTTGAAAGCTCCGACGGGCTCATGATGGGACAGCATGTCTATATTGAACCGGATATGGGAGAGAATGAAACGGTCGACAAATCAGAAGGCATCTGGATCGGAAGTTATTATACAGATCAGTCGGATGCCGCTCATCCGTTCGTCTGGGCGGACAACGGCCACGGACGGATTGAAAAGCGCGAGGTGACACTGGGCAAAACCGATGATCTGACCGGTGAAGTGCAGATCACTTCCGGACTCTCAGCCGATGACAGCATCGCGATCCCGGATGGCATCATCAGCGAGGGCATGAAGACCGCGCCGATATCGGAGATGCCGGCTGATTACGGACAGGAAGGCGGCGAAGTGCTTTCGGATTCGGGAACAGGTGCGGTATTTTCGGAATCGGTTTCCGGCATGAAGGCAGATGACGGCATGACAGGATCCGCAGAAAGCGGAACGGCGGACGGTGCGGCTGTGGAATAACCGGGAGGCGGGCATGATTCTCGAGTGCAGAGATATTTGTAAAAGTTATTTTGAGGGAAAGATGGAATTCCCGATCCTCCATCACATCAGTTTCTCCATGGAGGAGGGGGAATACGTGGCGGTCATGGGCCCCTCCGGTTCCGGCAAATCGACGCTGATGAATCTGATCGGATGTCTCGACCGGCCGACTTCGGGAGAGATGATACTGGACGGCACGAATGTCGCGGACTGCTCCGACAACGAGCTGGCGGATCTGCGTCTTTCCAAAATCGGTTTTGTCTTTCAGACCTTTGAGCTGCTGTCCTATCAGACGGCACTTCAGAATGTGGAGCTTCCGCTGACCTATGCCGGCGTTTCCAGAAGTGAAAGGCGGAAAAGAGCAGCAGAGGCACTGGAGAAAGTCGGCCTTGCGGACCGGATGGATCACAGGCCGTCGCAGCTTTCCGGCGGACAGAAACAGCGCGTGGCCATCGCCAGAGCCCTGATCAATCATCCGAAGCTTCTTCTTGCGGATGAACCGACCGGTGCGCTTGATTCGGCGTCCGGGGAGCAGGTCATGAAGATTTTCCGTGAACTGAACGAGGGAGGCACGACCATTCTGATGATCACACATGATGCCCACATCGCGCAGAATGCCAGGCGTATGGTTATGATCAGGGATGGCGTGCTGACGCCTGCCGGAGAGGAGGCGGACGAATGAGCGGAAAGAGGAAAAAGATCATCTCGGCTGTCCTGACGGCAGCCATCATCGCGGGCGCGACCGCCGGCATTTCCATGGCGGTCCGTGCGACGACATCAGACAGCACGGTTACGGTATATCCCGCTTCTGGCCTGAACTACGGCGGCTATTATGATTACGGGACTGACACCATGGACGGTCAGGTGGCCACGGACGCATCACAGGATGTTTACGTGAACAGCAGCGAGACGGTCTCCCGGGTGGAGGTAAAAGAGGGACAGCAGGTAAAGGAAGGCGATGTGCTCCTGATCTTTGATACAAAGAAAACAGAGATCGGTCTGGAACAGGAGCAGATCAATAACCGGAGACTTCAGCTCGAGATTGAGGCGGCAGAGAAGAATCTGGATACCCTTTCCAGACTGAAGCCGGTTTCTCACTCAGATGGTGGCGATATCATTCCGGTGGATCCTGTGAATCCGGTGGAGCCGGATTCACAGGATGAAGAGGAGCCGGTGTACAGCGGCACCATCACAAAAGAAGCAGTGGAAGCCTTTACGGGCGATGCGGACGGCACGGCTGAATCTCCTTATCTCTTCCGTGTGGAGCCGGATGACGACGGATATGTCACGGTGGATCCTTCTTTTACAGAGGCACTCAGAGAAAAGGGGGAAGATGCTGTTTATTTTGTACTGCAGAAATTTGATGAAAATGATGTGCTTCAGAGCGCATTTCTTGCGGATGCTTACCGGATGAGCACGGACGGGGCACAGAAGATCAGCCTGATGCCCGTTGTCTCTTCCGAAGGTCTGACGGCGGAAAAAATCGCGGAGATTCTTTCCGCCATGGATCTCACGGATGAAGAAAGAGAGCTGATCAGGAAGGCGGCAGGCATCGAGGTGCCGGCGCCGACAGAAGCGCCTGAACCCACGGTGACACCGGAACCCACGGCGACGCCGGAACCCACCACTACGCCGGCCCCTTCAGACGGGAACGACAGTCAGGACGGCGACAGTGACCAGGCCGGTGAGTACAGCAGCATGGAACATGCCGGCGGTGAAAACGGAAGAGATGCGGTGACTGCGGCAGTTCGACGGATCATCCCTGTGAAGGCTTCCGGAGAGACCATGGCCCTGCGTCCCGTTTCCGGCACGACGGCGGATGCCTTTCTGACGGCGGAGATATCTTCGTCACAGACATCGGAGGGAGGGGACGGCACGGACAGCGGTTCTTCTGACAGCACACCGGATGCCGGGAGCATCACACTGATCCCTTCAAATGCGGAATACACGGCGGACGAACTGAAGCAGGCAAAGGAAGACACGCAGAAACAGATCGATGATATTACGCTTGACCTCAGAGAGTCAGACCTGAAAATCGCCCAGACACAGAAGGATCTGGACGAGGGAACGGTCAGAGCCAAAATGAACGGCTTCGTCAGAACCGTCGGCGATCCGGCGAAGCCGCCGACGGACGGCAGTGCTTTTCTGACCGTGACCGGTTCAGAGGGCATGTATATCAGGAGCGCCGTGTCAGAGAAGAATCTGTCGGCCCTGAAGGAAGGGGATACGGTGACGGTTACCTCCTGGACGACGGGCAATACCTATGACGCTGTGGTTAAGGACATATCGCCCTATCCGGACACCTCGGATCAGTATTCCGGCGATTCGTCCGAATCATACTACCCGTTCACGGCCTATATTGATTCGGCGGATGCGGACCTGAGTGCCGGTGATTATCTGCAGGTGACGATGACAGGAACGGCAGAGAACACGGACGACGGGAGCGGATTTTATCTGTATAAGGCTTTTATCCGTGAAGAGGCCGGTCAGAAATATGTGTGGCTCAGGGACGGAGAAGGACGCCTGAAAAAGCAGAACGTGACGACCGGCGCCCTTTCCGGTGAGGGATGGGAGATCCTGTCCGGTGTGACGCAGGACGACTATATCGCCTTCCCTTACGGAAAAAATCTGAAAGACGGCGCAAAGACAAAAGAAGGCACGATTGATGAGCTTTACAGTGCCATGTACAGCTGACGGCCCGGAAGGAACGGAGGATTATTATGGGTGAAAATATAAGACTTGCCTTTCAGGGCGTCTGGGCGCACAAGATGCGTTCCTTTCTTACCATGCTCGGCGTCATCATCGGCATTGCATCCATCATTGCCATCGTTTCCACCATCAGGGGAACGAACGAGCAGATCATGCAGAACCTCATCGGCGCGGGCAATAATAATGTGAAAATCACCCTCAGACAGGGCGAGGACGATTATTACATGGATAACGGACTTCCGGACGGCGTATCGGTGGTCACGGATGAACAGAAGAAGGAAATACGCTCGCTGGATGATGTGGCGGATGCTTCCTTCTATACCTGGCGTTCCTATGCGCAGTCAGTTACGGCGGGAAGCCACACCATGGATACCGGTTCGGTCTGCGGCGTCGATGAACACTATCTGTCAACGACAGGACTTGCGGTGTACAGCGGCCGTCCGTTCACAGATGCGGATTTTGACCGGATGAATAAGGTGGTACTCCTGGATGAGACGGCGGCTTCACAGCTTTTTCCTGAGGGAGGCGCTGTCGGCAGCATCGTTGAGATCATCGGGGAACCGTTTACCGTGATCGGGCTTGTGAAAAGAAGCGACAGCTTTGAGCCCTCGATCAGCTCGCTTCAGGATTACATGACCTATGAGCAGTCTGCTTCAGGGATGCTGATCATGCCGCTGCCTGACTGGCCGATTGTCTATATGTACGATGAACCTCAGAACTGCGTGGTGCGTGCGAAGGAAACGAAGAAGATGAGTGACGTCGGAAAAGAAGTGGAAAAAATCATGCAGCAGTCGGTGACTCAGGCCGGTACTTCGGGTTCGGATGACGAATCGGCTGCGGTTACCTACAAGGCCGAGGATCTGCTGGAGAAGGCGAAAAATCAGCAGCAGCTTGCGGCCAGCACAAATAATCTTCTGATCTGGATCGCCAGCATCGCCCTGCTGGTCGGCGGCATCGGCGTTATGAATATTATGCTGGTGTCGGTAACAGAGCGGACGAATGAGATCGGACTGAAGAAGGCGCTCGGAGCGAGAAAGCAGCGGATCATGAGTCAGTTCCTGACGGAATCCGTTGTGCTGACAAGTCTCGGAGGAATTCTCGGCGTCATCGCCGGCATCATTCTGGCGGAGGTCATCGCGAAGACCACGCAGACGCCGGTGGCCATCAGCGTTCCCTCCATCTTCATCGGCGTCGGTTTCTCCATGCTGATCGGCGTGATCTTCGGCATCCTGCCCGCAAGAAAGGCGGCAAATCTGGATCCGATTGAAGCACTGAGACGCGAGTGAGCGGCAGCAGGGCCCCGGAGCATCGGCTCCGGGGCCCTGAACGTTACAGCTGATTTTCCTGATTTTTTAATAACCGAGATCTTCACCGACGAGCACGATTTTAATCCGGCCGTCGTGTCTGGAATGGCGGGTAATGACTTCCTGGCAGCAGATGGTGTTGGGATGGCAGTCTCCGCAGACACCGGTCACCGCGCACGGTGTTTTGCATCCGAGGCGCACGCAGTTCGCCGGTGAGGCCACGTTGTGAATCCGCCGGAAAGCATCTTCAATACTGACCGTGAACTTATTCATACCGGCAACGATAATGACGTGAGCCGGTCCCTGAATCAGGAAGCAGACGCGGTTTCCGTTTCCGTCGATATTGACGAGTTCACCGTCAGCGGTAAAGGCGTTGGTGCTCATCAGGAAATAGTCGGCCATCATCTGCCTGGCCATCATCTGACGCTTTTCCTCCGGTGTCTTCGCGGTTTCCCGTTCAATAAAATCATAATTGCCGTTCTTTACGGCATCAAAAATCCCCGTCTCCTTCAGTGTCATGGAGCCGCCGTAGGCAACGCTTGATCCTTCCGGGATCAGCTCAAGCACCTTTTTCAGCGCTTCCTCCTTCGTATCAGTATAAAAGGCTTCCATATTGCGGGCTGCAAATTTCCTGATCATGGTCTGGCCGAGATGGCGGTAGTTTTCCTGTTTCGGTGTCATAGTTTTCCCTCCTGAATAACCGTAATTCCGTTTCTCCGCTTTCTTGCATAACGGAACCGTTTTTATTATACTTAATCTGCTGTTATTCGGCATAATATTTTTGCCGGATTTTTTATGAAAAAGGGGTTTTACATGAATATTTTGTTTTTTCTGACACCAAAGGAAGAGGTGGCTTATCTGGACAGCAGCGATTCGCTTCGCGGTGCGATTGAGAAGATGGAGTACCACAGGTACACGGCGCTGCCGATTCTGGATGAAAAAGGACGTTACGTGGGAACGCTGACGGAAGGAGATATTCTCCGGAAAGTCAAGGAAGAATATGATCTGACGCTTCACAATGCGGAGGATATTCCGATTACGGAGATTCACCGGAGATGGAAGGTGGATCCGGTCAATATCAACGCGGAGATGGATGATCTGCTGAAGACGGCAACGCAGCAGAACTTCGTACCGGTCGTTGATGACAACGGCGTTTTTATCGGAATCATCACACGTAAGGCGCTGATCCAGTACATGCTGGACAGTTACAGAAAGCAGGAGCAGACCCGGGAACAGCCCGAGTGGCATGCGGAACCGGGCAGACAGGCTGCCGATTTCTGAGCATCATGACACCGGGGTCCGGACGGAACGGGGAAGAAGAGAACGAAAGCGCCCGGACGGCGGCATGGAGAAGAGATCGAAGACACCCGGACAACCGGGACAGACAGGAGCAGAATGAAGATGAAGAAACTGATCGATGAGATTTCAGAGGTGACGGCGGAGGCTTTCCGTGCGGCAGGATACGACCCGAAATACGCACGTGTCACGATTTCGAACCGCCCGGACCTCTGTGAGTACCAGTGCAACGGAGCACTTGCGGCGGCGAAAGAATATCATAAGGCACCGCTGATGATTGCGGAGGCCGTTGTCGAAGCCATGAAGAAGGCGGCGATTTTTCAGTCGGTGGACGCGGTGAAGCCGGGATTTATCAATATCATTGCGGACCCGGGCTTTGTTTCCTCTTATCTGGAGAAAATGCGTCACGACGACCGGCTTTCCGTGGATCCCGCAGCACACCCGGAGACGATTGTGATTGATTACGGCGGGCCGAACGTGGCCAAGCCGCTTCACGTGGGCCATCTGCGCTCTGCCGTGATCGGCGAGTCCGTCAAGAGGATGGGCAGAAGGCTCGGTCACAGGGTGATCGGCGACGTGCATCTGGGCGACTGGGGACTGCAGATGGGTCTGATCATCGCCGAGCTTGCGGAGAGAAAGCCGAACCTGCCGTATTTTGATGAGAGCTTCACGGGCGAATATCCGTCGGAAGCGCCGTTTACGATCAGTGAGCTGGAGGAAATCTATCCCACGGCGAGCAAAAAGTCGAAGGAAGATGACGCTTTTAAGGAGAAGGCGCTTGAGGCGACTGCGCAGCTGCAGAAAGGACGCCGCGGCTACCGTGCGCTCTGGAAGCAGATCATGAATGTCTCCGTGACGGATCTGAAGAAGAATTATGAGAAGCTGAACGTGAGCTTCGATCTCTGGAAGGGGGAATCGGATGCTCAGCCCTATATCGGACCCATGGTGGAGAAGATGAAGAAGGACGGCTATGCCTATGAGGATCAGGGAGCACTGATTGTCGACGTGGCAGAACCGGATGATCAGAAGGAAGTGCCGCCGTGCATGATCCTGAAGTCGGACGGGGCGTCTCTCTATACCACCACAGATCTGGCGACTATCGTGCAGAGGGTGCAGGATTACCATCCGGATGAGATCATCTATGTCGTGGACAAGCGTCAGGAGATGCATTTCATCCAGACCTTCCGCTGTGCGAGAAAATGCGGCCTTGTCAGCCCCGATCTGAAGTTTAAGTTTATCGGTTTCGGCACGATGAACGGAAAAGACGGGAAGCCGTTCAAGACCCGTGAGGGCGGTGTGATGCGTCTGGAGACGCTGATCCGGGATATCGACGATGAGATGTACAAAAAAATCGTCGACAACGAGAACCGCAGCAGTGCGAACGAAGATGCGCGTGAAACGGCCGGGACGGTCGGCCTGTCCGCGCTGAAATACGGAGATCTGTCGAACCAGGCCTCCAAGGATTATGTCTTTGATGTGGACCGCTTCACTTCCTTTGAGGGCAATACCGGTCCGTACATTCTGTATACCATTGTCAGAATCAAATCGATTCTCGGAAAGTACAGAGATCAGCAGGCGGCATCACAGCAGGCCGAATCCGACGGCGCCATTATCAGCCCGGCCGGTGATCCGGAGAAGAAACTGATGCTGCAGACGGCCAGATGGAACGAGGCACTCGAGGATGCGTGGGCAGATTATGCGCCGCACCGCATCTGCGCCTACATCTATGAGCTGGCGAACGATTTTAACAGTTTCTATCATGAGACAAAAATCCTTTCGGAGAAAGACGAGGCGAAGAAGGAATCATGGATCAGCCTGATCCGTCTGGTGAAGGATGTTCTTGAGGATGCGATTGATGTGCTCGGCTTCTCCGCTCCCGACAGGATGTGAGGATTTTTATGGGAAAGCTGGTTATTTTTGATCTGGACGGGACACTGTCGGACAGCGGTCCCGGTATCACCAGATGTGTTCAGCATGCCTACCGCATGATGGGATACCCGGAACAGACGGAAGAGGTGCTGAGGTCTTTTATCGGGCCTCCTCTTGTCACGCAGTTCATGGCGGTATCCGGTATGACGAGAGACCAGGCATGGAAGGCCACGGAGATCTACAGGGAGCGTTATGAGCGGGACGGGAAGTTCGACAACACCGTGTATCCCGGTATCCCGGAGCTTCTGAAGGACCTGCGCGACGCCGGATTTTCCACGGCGGTCGGCACCTCCAAGCCGGGCATGTTCACGACGCAGATTATCGATCACTTCGGCCTGACGCCCCTGTTTGATACGATCAGTGCGCCCGGTCCCGATGAAACGAGATCAAATAAGCAGTTTATCATCGAACAGGCGATGGAGACGCTCGGGTATGCGGACCGGAAGAAGGATGTCATCATGGTCGGAGACCGGAAGTACGACATCGTGGGTGCGAAAAGCGCCGGTGTCACATCCGTCGGCGTGACCTATGGCTTCGGGGATCGCAGAGAGCTGGAGGAGGCGGGCGCCGACGTGATCGTGGACTCCGTCGAAGAACTCAGAGGATATCTGCTGGGACAGAACTGATGCCTGCCGGGAACTTCTGTCCGGGGACGGGCTTCCCGACATAAGACGGACCGGACGGGAAAATAACGGCTGCTGACGGTTCAGAAGACGCTTCTGTTCCGGGATGCAGGTTATCTCAGGGTGGATGAGAAGGCGGATATGACGAAGGGACAGAAAATCAGAGACGTGCTGTTTCCGTTTGTGTATGCGATCCTGATACTGCTTGTGTCAGAAATGATCGTACTGCTGATCGCGGGACTGGCGGGAGGCTATGCCGACCCGGATGAGATTACGGCAAAGATGCGGTTCGTACCGCTTCTTTCCTCAGCCGGCTTCTATATCTGCTCACTGATCTTCATGAGAAGGATGTTCCTCTCTGATGAGGCCAGATTCGGCCGGGATCATAACGGATGGCCGTTGTGGAAGGCGGCAGCGGCAGTGATCACCTCGGCAGCGGCCGGCGATGCCGTCAGCTGTCTCATCGGGGGTTCCGGCATCAGTCAGATTTTTCAGGGCTATTCGGCTGCCTTTACTGCATCCTTTGACGGGCAGAACGTGATTCTTCTTGTCGCGGTCACCTGTGTGCTGGGACCGGTGGCGGAGGAAGTCATCTTCCGCGGCATCATCTTCCGGCGTGCGCGGGCTTATCTGGGTCCCGTCGGCGGCGCCCTTGTCTCGGCGCTGCTGTTCGGCCTCTACCACGCGAACGTGGTTCAGTTTATTTACGCGGCAGCGGCCGGTATGCTGTTCGCACTATGGTATCATGAGAGCGGTTCGCTGAAAATCTGCGCAGCGGCGCACGCCGCCATGAATCTCTGGGCGGTACTTCTCTCGAGAGGATTCGGCATCAGCTCGCTGGACCCGGCGACCTGGTCTCCGGCACTTCCCGTGGCGGAAGGCATAGTGGCGGCAGCCGGAATCTTCTGTATTCTGAGAAAGAAATAAAAAAGATAAAAAGTGCTTGCAATTTAAAAAAGCATCTACTATAATAGCACATGTTGTAACGAATTGGGCTATCGCCAAACGGTAAGGCAACGGACTCTGACTCCGTCATTTCCTGGTTCGAATCCAGGTAGCCCAGCTTTCGAAGCGGTCACATGTGTGACCGCTTTTTTCTGTATAAGTCCGTCGCATGCCAGAGGCGGACTGCACACCCGAAGGGTGCGCAAGGCCGACTGTGGCTTTGCGACGACAACAGGTATGAGCATGGAGCGATGCGAAGCATCGCGAGAATGCGAATGCCTGTAGCGACGCGAAAGCACGCAGTGCGAAGCGGCGCGTGGACTTATACATTTCACTGACAGAAGGGAAGATAATTTGACAGGAAAATACAGATATGACACCAGGGTGAGGTTCAGCGAAACGGACGAAGACGGCTTTATGACACCGTTTGCGCTCCTGAACAACCTGCAGGACTGCGCCACTTTTCACGGAGAGGACAGCGGCATCGGCGTGGAGCGGAACAGAAAGGCCGGCCACGCATGGATGATCGCGGATATGCAGCTTGTCATTCCCTCATTCCCGAGATTCAATATGCATATTTCGACAGCGACATGGTCGCCGTCTTTCCGCGGACCGGTCGGACGCCGTTTCTTTGAGGTGACAGACGCTGACGGCCGGATGCTCGCGGCGGCCCGCTCCAACTGGGTCTTCATGGATCTGAAGACCGGGATGCCGGTCAATGTGACGGAGGAACAGCTCGCCTACGGCGTTCACCCGGAACTGGATATTCCGTTTGAAACGGGAAAGAGAAAAATCCTTGTCGACGGCGACTGGGAGAAGCACAGACGGATCAGAATCCGTGAGGAATATCTGGATGCGAACGGTCATATGAACAACGCGCAGTATGTGCGCCTCGCCAGGGTGTATCTGCCCGATGACGCGGTGATCGGATCGCTTCGCGTGATGTGGAAGCGGCAGGCGATGCTGCACGATATTCTGATTCCGGAAGTTATCGAAAAAGAAAGCACAACCTATGTGCGTTTTATGAGTGAACATGCGGACACGGACCCGGATCCGTATTTTATCTGTGAACTGTCCTGGCATCACAGAGCCTGACGGAGGAAAAAACATGCTCCAGCTTGGAAAAAAACAGACACTGAGAATACTGAAAGTCATGGATTTCGGCGCGTATCTGTCGGACGATCCGAAGGCGTCGAAGGACCAGCAGGTGCTTCTGCCGGCTAAGGAAGTACCGGAGAATCCGGAGATCGGGGATAAGGTTGACGTGTTTATCTACAGAGACTCCGAAGACCGTCTGATCGCGACAGTCCGCGAACCGCTTCTCACAGTGGGCGGCGGTACGGCGATTCTGAAGGTGAAGGACGTGAACCGCGTCGGCACCTTCCTCGACTGGGGACTGGAACGCGATCTGCTTCTGCCGTACCATGAACAGACGTATCAGCCCGATAAGGGCGATGAGGTTCTGGTTGCGCTGTACATCGATAAGAGCAGCAGACTCTGCGCGACAATGAAAGTATATCATGATCTGGAAACAGACTCCCCGTATTCGGCCGGCGATATCGTCAGCGGTCTCGTTTATGAGACAAGCGGGAATTTCGGCACCTTTGTCGCCGTCGATGACCGGTATTCGGCGATGTTCCCGAAAAACGAGGGACGTCAGATCTATCATCCCGGGATGCGCGCGGAATTCCGCGTCTCCAGGGTGCTTCCGGACGGCAAGCTGGAACTGGCGACGAAGGAAAAATCCTACGAGCTCATCGACAGCGACGCTTCCGCGGTCCTTGCGGAAATTGAAAAAAGAGGAGGCTCACTTCCCTTTGATGACAAGGCTTCTCCGGAACTGATCGAGAAAACCTTCCATCTCTCCAAAAACGCTTTCAAGAGAGCCGTCGGCCACCTGCTGAAGGAAAAGAAGGTGGAAAAGAAAGACGGGAAGATTGTCATCAGAAAAGGGTTGCTCCCCGCGGAGGAACGATCATGAGCTTTGTCCATCTGCATACGCATACGGAGTATTCACTTCTGGACGGTTCCAACAAAATAAAAGATTATGTGGCGAGGGTAAAGGAACTCGGAATGAATGCGGCTGCCATCACGGATCACGGTGTGATGTACGGCTGCATTCAGTTTTATAAGGAGTGTCTGGCCCAGGGCATCAAACCTGTGATCGGATGCGAAGTCTATGTGGCCCCGGGGTCCCGTTTCGATAAGAAAGCAGGCGGCAGAGAGGAGAGATACTATCACCTGATTCTCCTTGCCGAAAATGATACCGGCTATCACAATCTGATGAGAATCGTATCCCGCGGATTTGTGGAGGGATTCTACTACAAACCCCGCGTCGATCTGGAACTGCTGGAGAAATATCATGAGGGACTGATTGCGCTTTCCGCCTGTCTTGCCGGTGAGGTGGCCACCTGTCTGAAAGACGGGCAGTACGAGAAAGGAAAAGAGGCCGCGCTGCGCTATGAAAAAATCTTCGGCCGCGGCAATTTTTTCCTGGAACTTCAGGATCACGGACTGCCGGAGCAGAAGGGCGTGAACCAGCAGCTGATGAGAATGCATCAGGAAACCGGCATCGACCTGGTCTGCACGAACGACTGTCATTATACGCGGGCAGAGGATGCGGAAGCGCATGATATCCTTCTCTGCATTCAGACGGGAAAGAAGGTTTCGGATGAGGACCGGATGCGCTACGAGGGCGGCCAGTTCTATGTAAAATCGGAAGAGGAGATGCGGGCACTCTTCCCCTACGCGCCGGAAGCACTTGAGAATACGCAGAAGATCGCGGACCGCTGTCGTGTGGAGATCCGTTTCCACGAGCTGAAGCTCCCGCATTATCAGGTACCGGAGGGATATACCTCATGGACCTACCTGAAACATCTCTGCCGGGAGGGCATGGAAAAACTGTACGGTTTCGATCCCGGTGATCCGGCACCTGTTCCGGAGGAGCATCCGGCGCCGGGTACCGCGGCAGAGGATGTGGCGGCAGCCGCAGCGGATGCCTCCGGCGTGAAGGATGACACCTGCTTTACAGAGGAGCAGAACAGGCTCCGCCGGCGTCTTTGCTACGAGCTGGAAACCATCAACCACATGGGCTATGTGGATTATTTCCTGATTGTATGGGACTACGTGCATTTTGCAAAAGAGGCGGGGATTCCCGTCGGCCCCGGAAGGGGCAGTGCCGCGGGTTCCATCGTATCCTACACCATGGGCATCACGGAGCTCGATCCGATCAGATACGATCTTCTGTTTGAGCGGTTTCTGAATCCTGAACGTGTGTCCATGCCGGATATCGACGTGGATTTCGGCTTTGAGCGCAGGCAGGAAGTTATCGATTATGTCGTGAGAAAATACGGAAAAGACTGCGTCGTTCAGATCGTGACTTTCGGAACGATGGCGGCGAAGAACTCCATCCGTGACGTCGGAAGGGCACTGGATCTGCCGTATTCTCTCTGCAACGAGATCTCCAAGATGATTCCGAATGAGCTGAACATGACGATCAGCCGCGGACTGGAGATGAATCACGAGCTGAAGGAACGCTATGATTCCGACCGGCAGGTTCATTATCTGATCGACATGGCCATGAAGCTGGAGGGCCTTCCGCGCCATACGTCCATGCACGCGGCGGGCGTTGTCATTTCTTCAAAGCCGGTCGATGAATTTGTTCCGCTGCAGACGGCAGCAGACGGCACGGTGACCACGCAGTACAACATGACAGAGCTCGAGGAACTGGGACTTCTGAAGATGGATTTTCTCGGCCTGCGCACGCTGACTGTGATCCAGAATGCCTCGGCGATGGCCGAGCGGCGGACCGGAAAGAAAATCGATCTGTCGAAGATCGATTACAACGATCCGAAGGTCATGGGCATGATCGGAGAAGGACGCTGCGAGGGCGTGTTCCAGCTCGAGTCCGCCGGGATGAAGAGCTTCATGAAAGAACTGAAGCCGCAGTCTCTGGAAGATATCGTCGCCGGCGTGGCACTCTACCGTCCGGGTCCGATGGATTTTATTCCGGACTACATCAAGGGAAAAAATCACCCGGATCAGGTGAGATACGAGTGCGAGCAGGAAAAGCCGATTCTGGAGTCGACGTACGGCTGCATCGTATATCAGGAGCAGGTCATGCAGATCGTGCGTTCTCTCGCCGGGTATTCCTACGGAAGCGCCGATATTCTGCGCCGTGCCATGTCCAAGAAGAAAATGCACGTCATGGAGGAGGAACGGCACAACTTCGTCTACGGCAGCAGCGAGCGGAATATTCCGGGGTGCGTCAGAAACGGCATTGATGAGCAGACGGCCAACAGAATCTATGATGAAATGATCGATTTTGCGAGGTATGCATTCAATAAATCCCATGCCGCATGCTATGCGGTTGTCTCATTTCAGACGGCCTGGCTGAAGTACTACTATCCGGTGGAATTCATGGCCGCGCTCATGACGTCGGTCATCGACAACCCGGGCAAATGCGCGGAATATATGATGGTCAGCCGCCAGATGGGCATCGAGATCCTGCCTCCGGATATCAATAAGGGGCAGAGCGATTTTTCCGTAGAGAACGGAAAAATCCGCTATGCGATGACGGCCGTGAAGGGCGTCGGCAGACCGGTCATGGATGAGATTATCCTGGAACGCGATGCGAGAGGTCCCTTCCGAGACATTCAGGATCTGTGTTCGAGAATGGCCGGAAGCAGCATCAACAAGCGCATGATGGAAAACCTGATCAGGGCCGGAGCACTTGACAGCCTCGGAGGAACCAGAAAACAGTACATGCAGGTGTACAGCCTGATCATGGATCAGGAGAACAAAAGCCGCAAAGATAATATCGCGGGTCAGATGTCACTCTTTGATCTGATGCCGGAAGAGGAAAGGAAGGATTTTTCCGTGAAGCTTCCCGATGTCGGAGAGTTTCCGGAACAGGAAAAGCTTGCCATGGAAAAAGATGTCCTCGGCATCTATATCAGCGGCCATCCGCTGAAGGAATCTGAGGAGAAGTGGAAGAAACACATCACGGCGAAGTCCACCGATTTTGCTCAGGACGAGGAGACCGGGGAGGTCGCCGTCAGAGATCAGGCACGTGTGACGGTCGGCGGCATGGTGACAGACAGAAATATCAAGTACACGAAGAACAACCAGACGATGGAATTCATCACGCTGGAAGATCTCGTGGGAACGCTGGAAGTCATCGTCTTTCCGAAGAGCTATGAGCAGTACGGCCCTGTGCTGACAGATGATGCCCGCGTGTTTATTTCAGGAAGAGTTTCCGTGGAAGAGGACAGGCCGGCCAAACTGATTCTGGAAAAGGCCGTGCCGTTTTCGGC
>ONOC01000016.1:33322-40461 GCA_900319355.1 uncultured Eubacteriales bacterium
ACGTATGGATTCAGTTCCCCGACAGGCAGACGCGTGACCGGGAAATTTCCGGCCTGATGACGCTGCTCCGGGATCATCCGGGCAATGACACGATCCTTGTTTTTTCGAAGAAGGAACACGCCATCGAGACACTCCCTGTGAAGGCCGACACACAGTCGGAGACCGGGATTTTTCAGATGCTGAAGGATCGATACGGCGAGGCAAACGTCAGGGCCGTGGAAAAAACTTCGCGTGGCCTG
The DNA here is from genome assembly GCA_900319355.1 of uncultured Eubacteriales bacterium. Lineage (GTDB taxonomy): Bacteria > Bacillota > Clostridia > Lachnospirales > Lachnospiraceae > Bilifractor. Next base: position 33,562 of record ONOC01000016.1, read on the forward strand.
TAGGCAGAAAAAATCTGTCTTTTATTCCTGATATGGAATCAGTATAATATTCCTGACTGCAAATTCTGTCATCCGCGAGGACCGGCAGATCCTTGAGTGAGCGAACTGTAACGCGTCGCTTTCTGTCGTGGCAGTTAACTATTGACATTAAGAATCGAGCGGCTTTAATATTATGACTGGCCGTTGAAACCAAATCAGATGCAGAATTAACTGAATCATTTCACTGGAGGCAGATCATGGCTGATGAAAAAAAGGTAAAAACGATTGGAATTCTGACCAGCGGAGGCGATGCCCCCGGAATGAATGCAGCAGTACGTGCGGCGACCCGGCGTGCCATCTATAAAGGCATGACGGTGAAGGGCATCCTGAAGGGATATGACGGACTGATCAATGATGAAATCGTTGATCTGGATGCGAAGGCCGTTTCAGATATTATCGGACGTGGCGGCACGATTCTGTATTCCGCCCGCTGTGCTGAGATGCGCACGGATGAAGGTATCCAGAAGGCAGTAGCGACGTGCAGGAGACACGGCATCGACGGACTTGTTGTCATCGGCGGTGACGGTTCCTTTGCCGGTGCGCAGAAACTGGCGAACGCCGGAGTCAACGCGATCGGTATCCCGGGCACCATCGATCTGGACATTGCCTGCACGGATTACACGATCGGTTTCGATACCGCGGTGAATACAGCCATGGAGGCAATTGATAAAATCCGCGATACCTCTACCTCTCATGAGAGAGTCAGCATCGTAGAAGTTATGGGACGTAATGCCGGATATATCGCACTGTGGTGCGGCATCGCTTCCGGTGCAGAGGATGTACTGCTGCCTGAGAAATACGATTTCGATGAGCAGCAGATCATCAATCATATTATCGAGACCCGCAAGAAGGGCAAGAAGCATCATATCATCATCAACGCTGAAGGCATCGGCCATTCTCAGGCCATGGCAAAAAGAATCGAGGCTGCTACCGGCATCGGTACCAGAGCAACAATCCTCGGCCACATGCAGCGTGGCGGCGCGCCGTCCTGCAAGGACCGCATGTACGCGACAATCATGGGTGCCTATGCCGTAGACCTGCTGGATCAGGGCAAGAACAAACGTGTCGTGGCGCACAGAGGAGGACAGTTCGTCGATTTTGATATCAATGAGGCACTTGCCATGACGAAGACGCTGTCCGAGTACGAGGTTGAACTGGCGAAGACCCTGTCCTACAACTATGTTCTGAAATGATGATTACAAGTACATCAAATCCGCAGGTAAGGCGGATTGTGAAACTGAATACGAGCGCCCGTGCAAGGCGCTCGGAAGGCTGTTTCGCGGCGGAGGGCGTCAAACTGTTCTGTGAGACGCCGGTATCACTCCGCCGCGAAATTTATGTCTCGCATTCTTTTCTGGAGGATGAGGCTCATGTGCGTCTGCTTCGTGAACACGGTGCGGAAGCAGTGGAGGTGGACGACGCTGTTTTCCGGAAAATGTGTGACACGCAGACGCCGCAGGGCATTCTGACGGTGGCGCAGATTCCTTCCTGCAGAAGAGAGGATCTGCTCGGGAACGGCAGGAATCCGCTGGTGATGGTACTGGAGGATCTGCAGGATCCCGGCAACGTGGGCACGGTGATCAGGACAGCGGAAGGTGCCGGCGTGACGGGGGTGTTTATGAGCGGCAGAACAGCGGACTGTTTTCAGCCCAAGGTGATCCGTTCGACGATGGGTTCAATCTTCCGTGTCCCGGTGCGCAGAGAGGAATCTGTGACAGAGCTCGCAGAATGGCTTAAGTCCCGCGGCATCCGCACCTTCGCCGCACATCTGAACGGCAGGCGTTCTTATACGGAAGAGGATTATACAGAAGGAACGGCTTTCCTCATCGGCAATGAGGGAAACGGGCTTTCCGCCGAACTGACAGAGAAGGCGGATACGCTGATCCGCATCCCGATGGAGGGACAGGTGGAATCGCTGAATGCAGCGGTGGCGTCGGCCCTTCTGATGTACGAAGCACACAGGCAGAGAAGCCGCTGATGTTGTTATGTAATAATTTAAATTTATGGGAATCCGGTATCCGTGGTGCCGGATTTCCTTTTTTTATGATGAACAGGTGGGGAAAGACCTTCTGAATCTGCGGCCGGTCCCCGGGTAAAGTGGGAGGTGTTGACAGCCGGAGAGGTTCATGCTATAATTCATCCCGTAACATAACGTAACACTTTTGTAATTTTTATAACAGATTTATAATAATTACAGACGGTTACTCCATTCAGGGAGGATTTTTTATGAAGAGACTGAAAACTGTTACTGCAGCAGCGACGGCGCTGCTGCTGACAATCGCATCGGCGTCCCCGATCTATGCGGATACCGCTGCGGCGACGGACACGGAGACCGCGGAGGTCAATGCCGTATCCGGTGCGTTTTCGGGTTATGCGGTGACTGATGTAGATACATACTGCAATGTGCGTTCTGATGCTTCAACCGATGCGGAAATCGTCGGCGTTTTCTATCCCGGCTGCGTAGCTGAGGTGGAAGGCGAAAAGGACGGATGGACACTGATCGGTTCCGGCAGCGTGGAGGGCTACATCCGTTCTGATCTTCTGGTGACGGGATCGGATGTGGACAGCCTTCTGGGTCAGAATAATTTCACTTCCTACGCGCAGGTCACGGCGCCGGTACTGAATGTACGCAGCGGCGCGGGACTGGATCAGACGATCATCGGTGCGTACGGCCAGGGTCAGGATATCGAGATTCTCGGCAGTGAGAACGGATGGTACAAGGTAAATTATGAAGGCGTGACCGGCTATGTTTCATCTGACTGGGTGAAGGCCGGCGACGGAGTCCATACAGCCATGACAAATGATGAGTATACTGCATGGCTGAACGGAGGAAGCGGTACGGATACGGCTTCGTCCGCGGACAGCACGGACGGTGCTGAGTCACAGCAGGCAGATACGGCACAGCAGACAGATGCGGCGCAGCAGGCGGCAGATACTTCTGCAGCGGACAGCACGGCGCAGACCGCGGTTTCCGCAGACAGCAGCGACCTTAACCTTCTGGCGGCACTGATCTACTGCGAGGCAGGCAATCAGGTATATGACGGAAAGGTAGCCGTGGGCGCGGTCGTGATGAACCGTGTGAACAGCGCTTCCTATCCGGGCAGTATTCATGACGTTATCTATCAGTCCGGTCAGTTTACACCGGCTTCCTCAGGTGCACTGGCCAGGGCGCTTTCCTCAGGTGTTCCGGATTCCTGTTATCAGGCAGCGCAGGATGCGCTGAACGGCGTGGATCCGACCGGCGGACTGCTTCATTTCCATGCGGGATCCGGCAGCGGACTGACTATTGACGGTCAGACATTCTATTGATAAAATAAAACCTGCTTAGAATTTTATGAGCTCCTGGCATCAGCCGGGAGCTTTGCTTTATCGTACTGTATTAAGCCGTCGGGCTTAATACTAGATGTTTTTTATAAACGTGGGAGGCATGACCGATGAACCTGAAAGGACGCAGTTTTCTGACACTGAAGGATTACACTGAATCGGAGATCATCTATCTTCTTGACCTTGCGGAAAAACTGAAGGAAAAGAAGAAACGCGGTATTCTCGTGGATTCACTCCGCGGAAAGAATGTGGCGCTGATTTTTGAAAAAACAAGTACCAGAACCCGCTGCTCTTTTGAGGTGGCAGCTCATGACCTCGGTATGGGAACGACCTATCTGGACCCGAAGGGATCCCAGATCGGAAAGAAGGAGAGCATCAAGGATACGGCGAGGGTGCTCGGAAGCATGTTCGAAGGTATCGAGTACAGAGGCTTCGGTCAGGAAATCGTAGAGGAACTGGCGAAGTATGCCGGCGTGCCGGTCTGGAACGGACTGACAAATGAATATCATCCGACGCAGATGCTGGCCGATATGCTGACGATCCGCGAGCACTTCGGTAAACTGAAGGGGCTGAAACTCGCTTATTTCGGTGATGCCCGCTACAACATGGGCAATTCCTATATGGTTGCCTGCTCAAAACTCGGACTCCATTTCGTAGCCTGTGCACCGGAAAAGTATTTCCCGAATGCGAAGCTTGTCGGCGAATGTGAGAAGTTCTGTGAAAAGAGCGGCGGAACCATCACGCTGACGGAAAATGCCGAAGTGGGCGTCCGCGACGCAGATGTGGTCTGCACGGATGTATGGGTGTCGATGGGAGAGCCTGACAGCGTATGGGAGGAGAGAATTCACGATCTCTCTCCGTATAAGGTGACCTCTGATGTCATGAACAATGCGGGCAGCAAGGCGATTTTTCTTCACTGCCTGCCTTCTTTCCATGACCTCGGCACAGAGATCGGCAAACAGATCCATGAGAAATACGGCCTGAATGACATGGAAGTGACGGACGAGGTATTCGAGTCTCCGCAGTCGCTTGTTTTTCAGGAAGCGGAGAACCGGATGCATACGATCAAGGCCGTAATGGCGGCGACGCTCGGTGCCGACCGGGCCATCATGAGTGAAAGCATGGGAACAGAACGATGAGCTCTGAAGAAGATATCAGGCAGTACCTCCGGGATGACGGATGGACGGTTTATCACGCGGCGGAAATGGATTCGACGAATGAGTGGGTGAAGCGTCTTGCCGCAGAGAATGCCCCAGATCTGACGGTATGTCTGGCTGATGAGCAGACCGCGGGAAAGGGAAGACTCGGCCGCGTCTGGCGGTCGCCCGCCGGTACGTCTGTGTCCATGAGCGTGCTGCTGAGGCCCGAGGTGCCGCCGGAGAGACTGTCCATGCTGACACTGGTGATGGGCATGGCGGCAGCGGATGGTATAAGAGAAATTTCCGGTATTCAGGCGGGCATCAAGTGGCCGAACGATGTCGTGTCGGACGGAAGGAAGCTGTGCGGCATACTGACGGAAGCCGGCCCCGATGTCTCCTATATCGTGATCGGTATCGGAATCAATGTGAATATGGAGAGCTTTCCGGATGAACTGAAGGACAAGGCGGCCTCTCTTTATATGTGCACGGGCAGGAAGTATTCCCGGGTGCAGACGGCGGCTGCTGCGCTCAACGCCTTTCTCGGCTATTACAGGATGTTCTGCCGGACCTTTGATATGTCCGGGCTGAAAGAGGATTACCAGAGACTGCTGGTGAATGTGAATCAGCCGGTCAGGGTGCTGGATCCGAAAGAGCCGTTCAACGGGACGGCGAGAGGCATAGACAACCTCGGTGACCTGATCGTGGAGAAAGAAAACGGGGAAACGGTACACGTATATTCCGGTGAAGTCTCCGTGAGGGGAATTTACGGATACGTGTAAGGTATCGACTGTTTCAGGCCGTTAAAGCGGTTCTTTTTTCAGGAAAAAGGCAGAACGGACCGGTATCTGGTGACAGTAACGACAGGAGCGTACAGCTTATGGCATCAACAGTGCTCTGCGGAGCAAACAGTTATGACAGGAAATATTATTTCAACGAGGAAGAGTTTTCCATCCTTCCGGATCACATCAAGAAAGAACTGCAGATTCTCTGTGTCACTTTCACGGAGAACTGCGGCGGCATCATGACGCTTGAATATGACGAGAAGGGCAGTCTGGAGATCCGGACCGAGGCCGAAGAAGCAGACGCCATGTATGACGATATCAATGCGGGCATGCAGGTAGAAAAAATCCGACGGGACAAGAAGGATCTGTTTGAGGCGCTGGAAATGTTCTACCGGGTTTTCATGGGAGGTGCGCATTGAAACCGCTCCGGATCGGAAATACCGTCATAGATAACCCGGTGATACTCGGACCAATGGCAGGCGTGACAGACCTGCCATTTCGCATTTTATGCAGAGAACAGGGTGCGGGTCTCGTCTATACGGAAATGGTGAGCGCAAAGGCGATTCTGTACCACAACCGGAATACGGAAGAACTGATGCGGATCGATGAAAGGGAGCACCCTGTCTCCCTGCAGCTCTTCGGAAATAACCCGGAGGATGTCTCAGAGGCGGCAGCCATGATCGAGGACCGACCTTTTGATATTCTGGATTTCAACATGGGCTGTCCCGTCCCCAAAGTCGTGAACAACGGGGAGGGCTCTGCCCTCATGAAAGACCCCGAGCTCGCCGGCAGCATCATTGCCGCCGTCGTGAAAAAAATCCACAAGCCGGTCACGGTCAAAATCAGAATCGGTTTTGACAAAGAACACGAGAATGCCGTTGAGGTGGCAAAAATCCTGGAAGCTGCCGGCGCATCAGCGATTGCCGTACACGGGCGAACCAGATCGCAGTATTATGCCGGCAGGGCGGACTGGGAGATGATCCGCAGAGTCAGAGAAGCTGTCAGCATACCGGTCATCGGCAATGGGGATGTCACTTCTCCTGCGTCGGCCAGGACCATGCTGGATGAGACCGGCGTCGACGGCATCATGATCGCAAGAGCCGCGGAGGGCAATCCGTGGATCTTTTCCGCAGTGACCGGATATCTCAGCACGGGAGAGATTCCGCCGGGACCGACCGGACAGGAGATCTACGATACCATCATGCGCCAGATGGATATGATGATCAGACTGAAGGGCGAGAGAACAGGCATCAGGGAAATGAGGAAGCATATTTCATGGTACACAACAGGGTTTCCGAATTCCGCTGCACTGAGGAGACAGATCAACGCGACAGAGGATCCGGAAGAAATTACCGGACTGCTTCGCAGGACACTTCTGACGACTTCATCGATTTAAAGTGATAACAAAAATAAAAAAATTGAAAAAAGTTGTTGACATCGAATGGACGGAGTCGTATTATGAGGAAGCTGTCGCGAGAGACAGCAGGGCAACACAGAAGAAACACAGAAATAACATGAATGAACATTGACAACTGAACAGTAAAACACATCCTCGAAAATTCAAATAAATTTCAATTTTCGAACGGAGACTCGGATGGATTTCGAAAGTGTGAAAA
>ONOC01000014.1 GCA_900319355.1 uncultured Eubacteriales bacterium
CCTTGTAAACGGCGGCCGGCCCACCAGCGAGCTGCCCAGCCACCTGATGAACCACGAGGTGAAGAAGAAGGCGACGGACGGGAAGTACCGCGTGATCTACCACGCGCATCCGGTCAACACCATCGCCCTGACCTTCGTGCTGCCGCTGACCGACGAGGCCTTCACCCGCGAGCTGTGGGAGATGGCGACCGAGTGCCCGGTGGTCTTCCCCTCCGGCATCGGCGTGGTCGGCTGGATGGTCCCGGGCGGACGCGACATCGCCGTCGCGACCTCCGAGCTGATGAAGCAGTACGACGTGGCGATCTGGGCCCATCACGGCATGTTCTGCGCCGGCGAGGATTTTGACCTGACCTTCGGCCTGATGCACACCGTAGAAAAATCGGCCGAAATCCTTCTGAAGGTTCTTTCGGTCACCCCGAACAAGCTTCAGACGATCACGGCCGACAATCTCCGCGCAGTTGCCAAGGGCTTCAACGTCAAACTGCCGGAGCGGTTTCTTTATGAAAAATATGACATCAAATAAATGAAAATAAATGAATCTGTCAGGTCACATGCCTGACAAAATCAAGCACTGCTTTCGTATATCTGTCCCGGTCTATGCAGTAGCTTACGCCGTGCATTGCACCCTCGAAGATTTCGAGGCGGCACGGCGAAGCGCAGCTGTCTCTGATCTGCACGCTCATCTCACAGGGCACGAACCTGTCCGCTGTTCCGTGAATCAGAAGGACCGGGATTTCTGTATGTCTGACCGACTCAACAGCGCTTGCGGATTCCGGATCAAACCGCGCGAAAACCTTCGCCGCAAACCGGATAAACGGCCATGAAACGCGGGACGCTATGCCCCGGTCCTCCGAAACCCGGCAGATGATGGATTTCGGGGAAGCAAAGGCAGAATCCGCAATGATTCCCTTCACATTTTCCGGAAGATCCAGGTCCGAAGCCATCAGCACGACGGCGCCTCCCATGGAAACGCCGGAAAGAATGATCTCCAGATCATCACCGAAACGGTTCAGCGCATAAGCCACCCAGGATTTTACATCAAACCGTTCCTTCACCCCGAAGGTGATCCGGTGTCCATCACTGTTGCCGTGTGCCCGCTCGTCCACCAGCAGGATATTGTATCCGTTATGCCGTGCGATCTCATGGGCTCCCGCCATATCCCGCAGCGAGCCGCCCTTCCATCCGTGAAACATGATGATCAGCGGCGCCCCGTCTCTGATATGATAGTATCTGGCGTACAGCTTCAGTCCGTCATACGATTCCGTGTATACCTCCTCGCATTTCACGTCAGCCGCATTCTCCACCAGCCCCGTCATCTCGCCGCGCAGTCTGTCGTACTGGCTGCTCTTCGGCAGATGATACCGCGCATGCTTTGCCGCGGTCGATTGATAGAAGGCCGCCCGGTATATGGCATTCTCCAGCAGGAGAAACACGATAAAAATCGACACCAGCACACAGATCAGCACTGTAACTGCCGTTTTCACCGCCGCCTCCTCAGGATTCCTGACGGACCGTAAAGCCGTGGAAGGTAAGGCAGGCTTCAAGCTCCGGAATGTCCGGCGCGTGAATGATGGCGATCGGAACCGAATGATCTCTGTCATAGGAAATATAGAGATAGTCAATATTGGTGTTGCTTTCTCTGATTGTCTCAAGCAGCGCATTCAGTCCGCCCGGGTGATCATCCATATCCACAGCCAGCACATCATCGCAGTGAACGAGATATCCCGCGTCCTCCAGCGCCTTCTGCGCCTTCTTCGACTGATCAACGATCATTCTTACGATGCCGAATTCCGCACTGTCATTGGAGACGAGTGCAATTATATTCACATTCACACCGAGCAGAACTCCCGTGATTTTCTGCATGGTTCCTTTTTTGTTTTCCGCATAAACGGATATCTGCTGTACCATCACTGACCTCCGTCAAATCTTATGTCTCATCAGTAATTTCAATGCATTTACGGTCACTAACATAAATTATTTTCATCTCATTGTAAAGTGTTTTTCAATCCGTTATACTGTAGATTGTTTATCAGAAAACCCAACCAGAAAAGTATAAAAGGAGGCTTACATGTACAGTGATCTGATCAACACCATCGGATTTGTCGCTGACAAAGATCCGGAAGTCGGCGGCGCCATGGAACGCGAACTCAGAAGACAGCGCGACACGATTGAACTGATCGCATCCGAGAACATTGTTTCTCCGGCTGTCATGGCCGCAATGGGAAGCGTTCTCACGAACAAATATGCTGAAGGATATCCCGGAAAGAGATATTACGGCGGATGCCAGTTCGTCGATGAGGTAGAGGAAATCGCAAGGCAGCGTGCCTGCAGACTGTTCGGCGCAGAACACGCCAACGTACAGCCGCACTCCGGCGCACAGGCCAATACCGCGGTTTACTTCGGACTGCTGAAGCCCGGCGACAAAATCATGGGCATGAACCTGTCCGAGGGAGGTCACCTCACACACGGCTCACCGGTCAACATCTCCGGCACCTATTTCAACGTCACAGCCTACGGCGTCGATCCCGCCACCGGCCGCATTGATTACGATCAGCTGATTGAGACCGCCAGGAAAGAAAAGCCGAAAATGATCATTGCCGGAGCCTCCGCTTATCCCAGGATCATTGATTTCAGTAAATTCCGTGAGGCAGCCGATGCCTGCGGCGCGATCCTGATGGTTGATATGGCTCACATTGCCGGACTTGTTGCGGCAGGTCTTCATCCGAACCCGGTAGAATACGCCGACATTGTGACAACGACCACCCATAAGACGCTCCGCGGTCCGAGAGGCGGCATGATCCTCTGCAGAGAAAAGTACGCAAAAGCCATCGACAAGGCTGTTTTTCCTGGAACGCAGGGCGGCCCGCTGATGCATGTCATCGCAGGCAAGGCCGTATGTCTCGGCGAAGCACTGAAACCCGAGTTCAGAACCTATGCTCAGGGCATTATTGACAACGCCAGAGCACTGGCAGACGGCCTTCTGAAGAGAGGCGTCACGCTCGTATCCGGCGGCACAGACAATCACCTGATGCTGATTGATCTCTCCGATACAGAGCTGACAGGCAAAGTGCTTCAGAACAACCTCGATGAGATTCACATCACAGCCAACAAGAACACCGTGCCCGGTGAGAAGAGAAGCCCGTTCCAGACGTCCGGTCTGCGTCTCGGCACGCCTGCGGTTACCACAAGAGGCATGAAGACTCAGGACATGGATGTCATCGCCGAATGCATCGCCGACACCATCCGTGACTTTGACGGCACGAAAGAAGCTTCGGCCGCCAAAGTAAAAGCACTGGTTGAGAAATACCCTCTGTATCAGTAAACGGTCATTTACAGCCGTTTGCCAGTGCAGGAAGCCGTGCCGGATCACGAAGGATTCAGCGAAAGGATTTCCTGCCTCAGCTCGCTTCTGCGGTCTTTCAGCAGAAGCAGACGGTTATAACGGAAGTACGCGTCATTGCCGCATTCGCGGAGAAAAGTGACGGCGTATGAACTGCCGGAAAGCTCCGAGAGGAAGAGAACCATCTCCTGCCCCTCCCCGTAGGTTTCGGCAATGAAGGAAAAGCAGTTGGTCAGGCGGCGGTCCGTATCTCTGATGCGGGCCTGCCGCTTTTCTTCTCTTGCGGCAAACCAGGCGCGGATCCTGTCGTACTCCTGCGTATCCCCGTCCGCCCCGTCATGCCGGGTTTTCGCCATCGTGAGCTCACGGTCCAGCCCTTTCAGGGCTTCCAGCGCCAGTCTCATCTCGCGCTCCTCCGTCCTGTCAGCCATATGCGATTCCGCTTCCGCTTCACATTTCTCCCTGAGCGCTGCTGCCTCTTCCTGTACCTGTGCCTGTGTTTTCGCCCTCTTCAGAATGCCGAAAAGCATCTTCTGCACATCTTTTTCTTCTGCGTACGCACGAAAATCCTGGCCCAGGCTGTCGAGCAGAAGACTCAGAAGACTCAGTTTCTCATCGAACGGCGCATTCTTCAGACTGTCCGGCGCATCACCGGCATCCGAGGCGTCACCCGTTCCGGCCGTGGATTTTTCCGTCATTTCACGCCAGCTGCCGGCAAGAATATCCGGAACCCGGTACTGATCCCTGTACTTCCTGTACAGCTCACAGTAGACGGCAAAATCACCCGCGATCTCCCTGTCCTGCAGATATTCCGCCACCAGATCCTCCGTCACGGGTCTGCCCAGTTCCTCACGCACACGGATCATCCGCGAAAGATCTTCCCAGCCCCTGGCTGTCACAAAACGTCTTCCCTCCACTTCGGTGCGGATCCGGTAAAAATAATCGCGGTGGATCTCAAGATACGAAATGACCGCACCGTGTACGCCCGCGCGGTACGCATATTCTTTCCACGCATCAAAGTCCGGTTCCACATCGATGCGCCGCACCCTGTCCCAGGTAACGACATCAAAATCCCGGACCGACCTGTTGTACTGCGGCGGATTGCCTGCTGTCACGATGACGAAGCCGTCGGGCACACGGTGTGTTCCGAAAGTCTTGTACTGCAGGAACTGCAGCATGGTCGGTGCCAGTGTCTCCGAGACGCAGTTGATCTCGTCCAGAAAAAGAATGCCTTCTTTAATGCCCGTCTTCTCGATCTGGTCATAGACGGCCGCCACGATCTCACTCATCGTGTATTCCGTGACGGAAACCTCTTTTCCGCCGTACCGCTTTTTCACGATATACGGAAGACCGATCGCGCTCTGTCTCGTGTGATGCGTCATGGTATAGGAAACGAGATTGATGCCGCATTCATGCGCCGCCTGCTCCACGATCGCAGTCTTGCCGATTCCGGGCGGGCCAATCAGCAGCAGAGGCCGCTGCTTTTCCACCGGTATTTCATAGGCGCCGGTCTCATCTTTTTTCAGATAGGCACGTACCGTGTCCGTAATTTCCTGCTTTGCATCCCGGATATTCACTGTTTTCTCTGTTCCTCCTCTGTATCTTTCAGATAAAGCTTCACCGCCCAGTCCGGCACTCCGGTGTCATCATATTCATCGTCATCACAGAACACAAAAGCCGTCCGGTAAGGCGGCATTTTTTCCGGATACGTGCCGAAGCCGTCCGTGAAGTACATCAGTCCTTTCAGATTAACGAGCTCTCCCTTTCTCCGGAGCGCCTCCACATAGGAAAAAACCGGCCGGAAATCCGTTCCGCCGCCTCCCCTGATGTGAAACCCGTCCGCAAACCGGTGCATCTCATCGAGATCGGTGATTCTGACATCCCGTTCCACGTGCTCATCACATTCGATCACATGAATGTCGACGCGGTGGAAAAAGGACTCGCCGCGCGCCAGCACAGCCGCCGTCTCATTCAGAAAGCGCTGCACCAGCCTGTCCTGACAGGAGGCGGATGTATCGATCGCGATCACGAGATCCTCGACTTTCCGCGAAATCCGGTACTCGTTTTCCTCGATCAGCGGCATGTTGCCGTACATTTCCATGCCGAGATAATAATAGCCGTAGTCAAAAGAGTCCGGATCTACACAGGCTTCCTCTCTCATCACGGAAAAATCTTTCAGGAACTCGCGGTAATCCGTCTTCTCCTTATTCTCCACCGTGAGAAGCCTTGTCAGACTGCCGCTTTTCTGTGACGCCGCTTTTCCGCTCTGCAGCTCCGTCATGATCCGGTGTGCATTCTTCTTCCAGTCATCTTCTTTCTCTTTCTGCATCAGAGGATCCGGCAGATCAGGCATATCCGGGTGGTTTCCGTCGCGGCTTCTGTCATCGTTCAGCCGCTGCCAGAAGCTGTGATCGTCACGTGCGAATTCCGCCTGCATCCGGTCTTCTTCCGCATAGTTTCTTGTATGGGATATGAAATACCGGTACAGTCTCTCCGCGGTCAGCACATGCACGGCCTCCTTCAGCGACGCATAACACGACTCCCGGTAGTCGGACTGCGTCACACGGATCACTTCGTAATCCATGCTGTCGACGACGGCCTCCGCCGCAATATCCGCACAAAGGTCCCAAAGCTGTGTGTCGCTGTGCTCCTTTGCCGAATACATGTGCCGGAAAAGACAGTGCACCAGCATATGCATCCAGGTTCTGTCCAGCACCCAGGGATGCTCCAGCCAGACCGTCATCAGATAGGACGGATTGTACCGGATATACACAGCGTCGGTCCCGACCGTTTTCGTGCTGAGATCCATGATCAGATCCAGACCGGAAAGAGCCGGTCCCATAAAGTGCATCGACAGAAAAAGCTCATTCCTCACATAGTTCAGAATGCGCTTTCCCATGAGATCAATCTCTTTTCTGTTTCCCATTTCCGCTCAGTCTCTTTTCTGTTCCCTGATCCATTCTGTTCGGGCTTAGTACAGTACTGTGGCATCTTGTATGATACAGATGTTTACAGAATAAAAATTTCACCGCCCCCGGAAGGTCCGAAACAGCGATGTTCGTAGTCCAGGAGCATACTGCAGATTTCCGTCTCACCCGCCCGTGACGCCGCATCAGCGGCCTGCGCCACGGCTTCCCGCCCGGGTGCAGTCCTCTGAAGCATCAGGGCTGTCATATCACGTCGTTCCCCCGCCGGAATCACTTCCTCTCCGGATCCGTCCGAAGAGAACAGCCCTCCGGATTTTCCGGAAAGAGATTCCCGGCTCTCCTTCGAATGCCGGACATCATCATATCGCGCGGACAGATCAGGAGCAGCAAGATACAGAAGAATCTCATCCGCGTGATTTTTCAGATAAGCCGTGTAGGCCTCTTCCGCTTCCTCCGAAAGCTCCTCTGGACACGACAGCCGGAGCAGCGCAATTTCCGACGCCGTTCTGACGCCGTCCGCCTCTGCCTTCTCAAAAAGGCTGTCGTACTCCCTCACATGAAATTCCGTCCTGGTGACCGTCTGGCGGTAGGCATAGCCTGCCCCGACAATTTTCGGGTGGATCGCACGGGCATGCGTATCCTCCCGGTCCTCCGGATGCCAGGCGGGTATAAGAAACCGGTATGTCCGCACCACCCGGCTTTTCCCGGAAGAAGGTTCTGTTTCCTCCTCCAGCACGGTAAAACGCATCTTTCTCATGCTGTCTTCCGCCAGATCCCGGACCACGCGCCAGGACCCCCGGGTGAGATGCACGTAAATCTCCCGGAGCGCACCGCATTCCCGGATCGTACCGTCTCCGATATCCGAGGCAGCATCCGTCAGTTCAAGCCTCTTCAGAGATTCACAGTCATAAAAGCAGAACCGGCCGAGTTTTCTTACCGTGGAGGGAAGCCGGACTTCCTCCAGCTCTTTTCTCCCTGAAAAAGCATGATCTCCGATCGACGCCACCCGGAGTCCTCCGATCTCCTCAGGGATTTCCAGAAATCTCGCCGGCGCATCGGTTCCGGTAATTTCGGCAAAGGCCTTCTCTTCCGTTCCGCCGTCCTCCGACGGTCTCCTGCCTGTTTTTCTCACGTACCGGTAATTCATTTCCGGTTTCCTCCGGCTGATCCCGACGGTTCTTTCGCCGCTTCCAGCGTATCCGCCAGATTCTGATCATCAAGAAGTGTGTCTCCGCTGTAGAGAAACAGCACATCCGTTACCTTTTCCGAACTCATCAGCGTGTCAATATTATCGTAATAATAACGGGGATCCACCATCGTGATCCGCTCATAGAAGGGCAGCAGAAACTGCACAAACGAATTGGCAAACGAATCCTTGAAGATCAGAAGGCTTTTTCCGTTATTGACTGTCGTCTGTATCTCCACCGTCGGATAGTTTCCTCCGAAGAAAACCTCATACTGATCTTTCTGATTCAGGCTTTCTCTTTTAAAAATCGACGCGCTTTTTTCTCCTGTCTGCGGGTACGTCACCACATACTGAAGATCCGTCTCGATCGGTTCACACACGTCGATCGTATCCTTCGAGCTCCTGCACCCCGTCCGGGATGCCATCGTGCCCTGAAAAGAATCCGAGACGGTATAATCCATATAGCGCTCCGAAGCATCCGCCCCGATATCATTCGCCGCTGCCACGTAGGCCGTATAGGCGCCGTAGGTGGTCCAGTGATGGTCTGTTTTATAATACAGCTGGTCACTGCTTTTGTCCTGAAGCGCCGAGATCACATCCGGCACCGATATCGTATCGTCCAGCTGATCTGTGAAATTCCTGATCGCACCGATCTGATCATAAACCGGCGCATTATCCGGCAGCTTGTCCGTCATGATGCAGGCCGCCGCGGGCACCACCACCGCCGTCATATGCATGTTCTTATGCGACACGGCAAAGGCGTTGACCGCTTCAATGGTCCGTCTGTTCCGGTCCGCATCCGCCTCTTCCGGCCTGCCCATCAGGTAGCCGTCCTTACCGATATAGACGCCGTCCGTCTCCTTTTTTCCCTGCAGCTTCTGTGCGGTAAACCGGAGATTCATCCACGAATCCCTGAGCACAAACTGGTCAGAGTACCACGTATCGACATCACTGAAAAAATCTCCGTCCGCGAGCGCTTCCGGGGAAAACGCCGGCCTTTTCGCAAGGGACCGGTTCTCCCCTTCGGAGTAATCCCTGTCCGGGATAATCAGATTCAGTATCATGATGATGATCAGAATCAGAAAAAATCCTCTCGCCAGATTGCCAAGATAAATTCTTCTGCTTCTTTTCCGCTGATGCAAATTCCCTGCCATCTCAGCCTTTCTGTTCCGCTGTCAGAACGTAAAGTACAGGAACGAATGATATGTTGAACCCACCATGTAAGCAATCGTCAGAGCAAAAAGCAGTGCCACCAGAACTGTGGATACCACACGCCCTGCCTGACCCGAAGCTGTGATTTTCGCATTCAGCTTCTTCAGTCCCGGACCGCAGCAGATGACCGCAGCCACCAGCAGGACAAGGTTCCCGGTAAAATAATAGACGGTCTCCTTATTCACAAACCCGAGGCCTCCGGCGCCGAACATCTGCCCCATGAAATGGACCGATGCCCCCAGTCCCGGACAGAAGAAGAAAATCCATCCGATGCCCACCAGGAGATCGGTAAAGAAAATCCTGACGGCTGCCGGCCACCGTTCCACGCCGGGCACGACAAAACGCTCCAGCATAATCAGACAGCCGTGATAAATGCCCCAGAACACGAAATTCAGTGTACTGCCATGCCAAACGCCGGTGAGAATCCATACCACGCAGAGGTTGATGATCTGACGCTGCTTTCCTTTCCGGTTGCCGCCGAGCGGGATATACACATAATCCCTGAACCATCGGCCAAGGGAAATATGCCACCGTCTCCAGAAATCCGTCAGTCCCTGCGACAGATAGGGATAATTGAAGTTCTCATCAAACTGAAAGCCGAAGATTCTGGCCAGACCGATCGCCATATCGGAATATCCGCTGAAATCGAAATACAGTTCCAGCGAATAATAGATCATGCAGAGCCATGCCGTTCCCGCCGCCATCGTCTGTTTTCCCGAAATGTCAGCCACGAGCGCCTGAAAATTATCGGCAATCAGCACTTTCTTGAACAGACCCGCGATGAATTTCGTCGTTCCGATCGTAAAATCAGATGAGGACAGCGTCCTGTAGTCAATCTGCTCTGCCATATCCTTATATTCGACGATCGGGCCGGAAATCAGCTTGGGAAAAAACGTAATATAAAAGCATGCGGTCAGAAAATTCCCGCGGTCCTCCGTTCTTCCGTAATACACGTCAAAAAGATAGGACATGGCCGAAAACGTATAGAAGGAGATGCCCACCGGCATGGCAAGCGCGGAGTATTTAAACAGCGCGAGCACAGCCAGATCGGCCGCTGCCGCAAAAATCACCCTCACCTTTGCCCTCTGAGGCCTCGGATCCCCCGGACGGGTGCCTTCCTCATCCAGCACCTCTCCGATCTCCGCTCCCGCAAAGCAGTTGAACAGAACTGAAAGCAGGTAGACGGGAAGCGCTTTCGCGTCGCCCCAGGTGTAGAACAGAAGACCTGCGACAAACAGCAGCACCAGTTTCGCCGTCTGATACTGTCTTGGAATCAGCCAGTAGCAGAGACAGACCAGACCCATGAATAAGAATAAAAATGATATTGATGAAAAAGACACCCTGTATCTCCCCTGTCTATAATGCCTTCAGAAAATCCTGTTTAATCGTATCCGCATTGTCCGCACAGACAAACAGGCAGTAATTTCCGTCGATCTCCGTCACACTCTGCTGAAGCATGCCGTACTGATAGGTACCGTAACCGTTGAAATTATCCAGCTGCGTCGATTTCCGCGACTCGATGGCCGCCCTGACCTCATCCTGCTGATCCGTGCTCTTCAGCTTCACCAGGAAAAGCTCCTCGCAGTCCATGTTGGTCCCGGGGTAATACAGCAGCACGCCGTCATACGCCGAAGGGTCGAGTCCGTACAGACGCCTCACCATCTGCGCCTGTCCCTCCAGCACATGATCCGTCTGAAAATCCGCTGTCACCGCATCGGTCATCGCAGAAAAACCGGTTCTGCTGACCCTGTCCGACGCCGCCATCCGCACGATGATCAGCACAATCAACGCCAGCGCGGCGAACTTGCCCGCGGCATATAATGTTCTCTTCTGCAATCCCTGCCTCATTCCTTCATCCCCGTGAAGTACCCTTTTATTTCCGTGAAGTACCCTGTTCTTTCCGCGAAGTACCCTGTTATTTCCGTGAAGTACCCTGTTATTTCCGTGAAGTACCCAGTTATTCTCCTGAAGTCCCGTTCACATTCTCTGCACTGACATCTTCACTTCCCGTGTCTGTCCCGCCTGTATCCGTGCTTTCCTGTGAGTCAGCGGCGTCACCGGTCGAACCCCCGTCAGATGCCTCACCCTCGGGCGCATAAACCTGCAGCATCATCTGTTTCGCCCAGATCGGATAAAAATCCGTGACAAAATGAACGCCGTCCTCATCATACATGTCCTGATGTTCCGAGACAATGCCGTCGCAGTCGATCCATCCGTAGCCTTCCTCCTGTGTCATCTGTTTCAGCGCAGCATTGACATCCGGCACCACGGAAAGCGACGGCTGATCCGCCTGTCCAGCGGCTGACGCGGGAAGAATGGAATTGACGTAGATTTTTGCCTCCGGCGCCGCCTGCCGCAGCTTCGAAAGCTCATCTCTGAACAGTGAGGCAATCGTCGCGCCGTCCGGATTCAGCTGCTTCAGAATATCATTCATGCCGTAGCAGACAAAGATCACCGACGGATTCAGCGTGGAAATCTGATCAAAATACTGTTCCATCTGATCAACGGTGTCGCCGGTCGAGGCAAAGACGCGGTCCGTCGGCAGATACTCGAAGGTTGAGAATCCCATGGCACGTGAATCGCCGAGGATCACGGCATCTGAAAAAAGGCTCCAGATATCGCCGCTTCCGTTCTCCAGGTCCGAGAGAATCTGATCGCGCTGCTCGCTCTGATCAGACGCTTCCTGCGCACGGATTTTATTCTCAATGCTCTGTGTGCTGACGGCTTCCTTTTCTTCCAGAAAGGCAATCCCCTTCGACACGTCACCGGCATTAGTTCCCGTGACATTCTCCTTCGCCAGGTCCGCAGCCGTGACGGCATCCGCCTTTCTTCCCCGGACAACTGCCGTGATGATCAGGACCGCCGCGACCGCCAGTACAACGGCCACGACGATCCTGATTTTTGTCTGTCTGACTTCCCGAATACGATCGTTATTATCCATATATTTAACCGGCATTTTTATGCCGGCACCCTTTCACTGATGCGCTGAAAGTACCTTGCCGCACTTTCTCCGCAGACGCACTTCCTTATCATAAAAAAAACAGTGCCTTACGTCAATTCCTCTGTTTTTTTATTCGTTCTGATAATATATAATGAGAATAAGTAAATTTTCTTATAACTCCGAGGTCCACAGCTATGAATCGGCTTCATCTCTATAAATATTTCGCAGCCTATCTTGTGATGGTTGCGCTTCTGGGTCTGTATCTTGTTTTTCTTTCCACCGGCGAGAGCAAACTTGCCATCTGGCAGGACACGTACAATCAGGGTACGGTAAAAGAGCTTCAGCCCGGCCGTGTACGTACCATCGATGAGGATACAAAAGCCTACTATATCACACTCAACTACAATCCGTACGGTGCAAGTCTGATTTTTTACAGCAATCATCAGGTGATCAAAGTCTACAGCAATAATACGGAGCTTATTTACAACAAGAAACCGTCCAATAAATACCTGAATACGACGGGCTCCGCCTGGAACATTGTTCCGCTGCGGAACACATCGAGAAACCTTCGCATTGAAGTCAGAGCGCTCTATAAGAACGTGCGGAACGATACCCCTTCCTTTTACATGGCGTACAGCGGTGAAGGTACCGGATGGATCCTGCAGCGCTGCCTGCCCGGACTGTACGCGGACATCCTGATCATTACCTTTGGTGTGCTCATCATTATTTTCTGGGCCGTGGCACGGAATTATACGCAGATCGATTCTTCCGCCTTTTATTTCGGTATCTTCACGATTGCACTGGGTTTCTGGACGCTGAAGGAAACAGACGCCATGGACCTGCTCATGATCCAGCATGCGACGACCAGCGTCTTTTCCTACGTCTGTCTGATGCTGATGCCGGTTCCCATGACCCTGTTCGTCAAGAGCGGCCTCTTTAATGAAGACCGGTTTATATGGAAGATTCTTTACGCGGCAAGCTTTGTGGTAAACGGCTGTCTCATCATTTTCCAGATGGCCGGCGTCATGGACCTGAAAGAATCGGTCATTGCGCTGCATCTTCTTGTGTTCGCAGACCTGCTTTATCTGATCATCGGTATTATCAATGATATACGCCTGAGAGGGCTGACATCAAGAGCCAGAACGAATCTGATCGGCATCACGGCATTCACCCTCTCCATCATTGCCCGTGTGATTATCTATTATCTCAACAGGGGGAGTCAGGAAGAAGCGGAGTTCATCACCAAACTGGCGATGCTGCTCTATCTCATCATCATGCTCATCGATATCATCAATGATATTATTCAGCAGATGGACAAGGGCCGGAAGGCCGTTTACTTCGAGGAGATGGCCACCCACGATGTCATGACGGGACTGTTCAGCCGCATGGCATTCGAATCAGACCGGCACAACATGAAAGTCGGTCAGGCATATCTGCTTGTTTCCTTCGATCTGAATAACCTGAAACAGGTCAACGACACTTACGGACACAAAGCCGGAGATGAATACATCACCTCCGCCGCCAACATCCTCCGGGAGATTTTTCCTGCTTCCGCAAAGTGCTACCGGATGGGCGGCGACGAATTCGCAGCGCTGACGGATGAAAGCAGTTTTGATCTGGATGAAGCTGTGAAGCAGATGCACCGGCTTGAAGACGAGTACAATGCCCGCAAAAAAAACTTCAGGCATATGCAGATTGCCTACGGGAGCAGCCGGTTCGTCTATACGGCACCGAATGATCTGGAAAAAGCACTCACCAGTGCCGATGCTCTGATGTATGAAAAGAAAAAAGAACAGAAAGCTGCCCGAACTCACGAACTGACAGACTTCCTGGCTACATGATCCGGTATGACTGATACGGATAAATACAGCAGATTCGGAAATAAAATTATCAGGAGTATATAACCATGAAAATGAAAGCGGTCCTGCTGGAAGCTTCTGCGATCAGCAAGGGAGATGTCTCCTTTGCCCCTGTGGAAGCGCTGTGTGACCTGAAGACATTTGAAAGAACCACAGAACAGGAAAAATGGGACAGACTCCGCGATGCGGAGATCATCCTTGACAACAAGCTGATCATCGACGAAGAAGTACTGAGCCGTTATCCGTCGATCCGGTATATCGGTGTCTGCGCGACCGGCTACAATGTCATTGACCTGGAAGCCGCCAGAAGGCACAACGTCACTGTCACCAACGTTCCGGCCTACAGTACGGCGAGTGTCGCTCAGCACACCATGGCCCTTCTGCTCGATCTCGCATCAAAAATCACCCTGCACAGCGAAAGCGTCCGCAGAGGCGGCTGGGTACATTCCCCTGTCTTCTGCTACTGGGAAGCGCCGGTCACTGAACTCGCCGGACGGACCCTCGGTATCGTGGGATACGGAAGCATCGGACGCAGCGTCGCACGGATTGCAGCTTCACTTGGCATGAATATTCTGGTCAGCACGAGGCATCCGGAAAAGTACACGGCATCGGCAGACGATACGCTGCATTTTGTGTCCTTTGACGAAATGATGTCGTCCTCCGACGCCATCACCTTCCACTGTCCTCTCACAGATGAGACGGAGCATATGGTCAATGCTGATACCATCAGCCGCATGAAGGACGGTGTCTTTCTCATCAATACGGCCAGGGGCGGGCTCGTCAATGAGGCTGACCTCGCGGCTGCACTGAAAAGCGGCAAGGTGGCCGGGGCCGGGGTCGATGTCATCTCCGAAGAGCCGATGAAACCGGATAATCCGCTCCTCACAGCGCCGAATATCCTGATCACGCCTCACATCGCATGGGCATCGATCGAAGCGAGGACAAGACTGGTGAATCAGATTGCCGGCAACCTCAGCGCATGGCTCGAAGGCAGACCGGTAAACGTTGTATCCTGATGATCATACGATGCTTACCTGAAACAGGCCCGTGATACTGCGTCACGGGCCTGTTTCATGTCATTCTGTTCTATATCTGTCCGTTCTATATCTGTCCGTGTGATTTCATGCCCTGCCTTCGAAATCAGAGCACCTTATACATCACATGGATGTCCTCATATTCACCGTTTTTATTGTGAAACCCGCCCGGAATCATCCCGAGATCCGTAAAGCCCTCTCTCAGATACAGATGGAAGGCGTGAATGTTGGATGCGACGACCGCATTGAACTGCATAATGCGATAGCCCTGCTTTCCGGCCTGTGCCAGGCTGTCTCTGACGAGTTTCTCTCCGATATGCTGTCCCCGGATGTTCCGGTCAACCGCATAGCTGGCATTGGCAATATGACCGATCCTGCCGATATTATTCGGATGAAGAATGTAGAGACCGACAACCTTTCCATCGGCCACCGCAGCTGCCGTATACATCGAACTGAAAAATTCGGATCCTGTTTTTTCATCCAGCAGATCCTTCTGCGGAAATGCCATCCCGTCTTCGACAACCTCGTTCCAGATACGGATCAGTTCAGGCAGATCTTCTTTTTCTGCTTCTCTGATTATGATATTCATCATACCCGTCCTTTCTTACGGATTATATTCATCTGTTCTGATCATACTCACCGTTTTTCTCCTGATCATACTCACCGTTTTTCTTCTGATCATATCCATCTAAGGCCGGCTGCCGTTCCTCGTCAGCAGCGCGACCACTTCTGTCGGTACAGCAAACGGGAACATGTCAACGCAGCGGACTTTCTCAACGCGGTACCCGTGTTCGATCATGATCGGGAGATCTCTGGCCAGGCTCGTCGCCTTGCAGGAAATATACACAATTCTGTCCACACCGAACGCCAGAATCTTCGGCATGGCTTTCGGATGAATGCCGTCGCGGGGCGGATCGAGTATGATCGTATCCGGTTTCTTTTCTATTTCATCGATCACCCGGAGCACATCACCGCAGAGAAATTCGCAGTTTTCCAGACCATTCAGTCCGGCATTCTCCCGTGCGGCTTCGACAGCCTCCGGAACGATTTCCACGCCGACCACATGACTGCAGACCGGCGCGATGACCTGTGCGATCGTTCCCGTGCCGCTGTACAGGTCGAAAACCGTCTGTCCTTTCACATCCCCGACGTATTCTCTTACGGTGCGGTAAAGCACCTCCGCCCCCTTCGAATTCGTCTGGAAGAAAGAAAAAGGCGTAATCCTGAACGAAAGTCCGAGAAGCTTTTCATTGAACCAGTCGCGCCCGTAAAGGATATCGGTACGGTCATTCTTCACCACATCGGCAGGAGAATCATTTACCGTGTGCAGAAGGCCGGTCACCTTTCCCTCAAGCGGCAGCGCGAGAATCCTCGCGGCAAGCTCATCGAGTGCCTTCTTTTCGCCTTCTTCATCGAGTCCGCCCGGCAGCCTGGAAGTTGTGACGAGATCCGCCATGATCTCTCCCGTCATGGCCGCTCTGCGGATCATGAGATGCCTCAGGTACCCCTGATGCGTCACCCTGTGCATGTACGTCCAGCCTTTTTCCCTGCAGAATTCAAGCACGCACCGGCAGATCAGATTAAAATCACCGTGTACGATCCGGCAGTCCGTTACCGGCAGTACATCGAATCTGCTGTTCTTTTTATGGAGGCCCAGCGTCAGCGGTCCGTCTTTTTCCGCATCGCCGAACGAAAATTCCATTTTGTTCCGGTATCCGTCCGGGTCCGGACTTCCCTGGATTTTTTCAAAAATCCACGAATCCGGCAGATTTTCCGCATGCTGTCTGTCCTGCTGAGCCGGTGCGCCGATGGCGCCTGTCAGCAGCTCCCTGATCTGCTCTTCCTTCAGCTGCAGCGTGTCTTCGTATGTCATCGTCCGGTACATGCATCCGCCACAAACAGGAAAAAGGCTGCAGCCGGCTTCCTCCGACTGCAGCGGTGATTTGTCCAGTACTTCCAGAAGCTGACCTTCACACCGGCCGGACCTCTTTTTTGATATTCTGTAACGTATATGCTGTCCGGGGATCACATTCTTCACGATGACACGTACACCGCTGTCCTGATTTTCTGTTTCCGCATCCTCCGATGATTCAACCGTCGCAAGCCCACGGTTCGGGAATAATACCTTTTCAATCGTTCCGGTATGGATCTCGCCCTTCTTCAAATGTTCTCTCCTGTGATTTCAGATTTCTCGTCAGATTTCTCATCAGATTTCTCATCAGAAGAAGCTTCGGGCGCTTCCTCTGTTTCATCGGAAACTTTCTTCACTTCCTCAGCCGTTCCTGCAGCAGCTGCCTCTGCACTGCCGTCCTTCTCCGTCCGGCTGCTGTCCCCGTCCTCATCCTCAAAATAATCATCAAAGTCGTCTTTGAAATCATCATCCGGGAAACCGCCCAGATATTTCGGAGCAAAATAGCGATACAGCGCATAACCGATCCCGGCTGCCGCGGCAGTCAGACCGGCTGCAGCCACAACACCTTTCAGCATCTTCTTCCTGCCCTGTCCTTCACCTGTCTCATCGTCTGCTCCGGTTTTTTTCAGCGATTTCTCCACAGACTTCGCGGCATCGCCGATCTGAGATGCCGCTGCAGCCATGGTCTTCAGTAAATCCTGCCAGTCCTGCATAATAGTTCCTCCAATCCGGTTATCTGTATGTTTTTCCTCATTCCGCGTGAAACGTGTGTACAGAACCGCCTCATCATCGGAATGCCCCTTTCCTGCGTTATACGGAAATATTACCATATTCGCCTGTTCTTTTCCACTGCTGCTCAGGTTCGGACCTTACACCGCGTTACTGTTCACTCTTTGCCAGCCACTGTCACACATGGGGCAGTCATTCAGAGAGTCCCTCAATTTTCGAAAATTTCTGTTGACAACTCTCAGGGCATCATTATATAATAGCATTCGTGTTCACGGGAATGCGAACACACCGGATATGGGATCTTAGCTCAGCTGGGAGAGCATCTGCCTTACAAGCAGAGGGTCACAGGTTCGAGCCCTGTAGGTCCCATTCCTTCAGAATTTATATGGCGGAGTAGCTCAGTTGGCTAGAGCATGCGGTTCATACCCGCAGTGTCAAGAGTTCGAATCTCCTCTCCGCTACTGAAAAGAACGGCTTCATGAGCCGTTCTTTTGCTGTTCATAAAAAAATCCGGCCGCGTTTCCGCAGGGCCGGATTCTTTTTCTTCTTCATTACTGAACCACAGTCATGACGGTGACCGCAGTTCAGAAAAGCAGCGGTTCAGAACAGCTCAACTACCTTGTCATCTCCGCCTTCGTTGTTGATCGTGTAATAGGCGCAGTTGTTCTCAGGCTGTACATAAATCTGGTAACTGCCTGACTTTTTGCCTGCTGCAGCTTTAACCTTTTCTACAATATCCTTGTCCGTTACGTCCTTACCGTTATACTGAAGAACAATTTCTGTTTTCACGACTGTATCTCCCTTCTGAAAACATTCTGCCTTTCTTCCCCTGGCAGTTTCCATCGCGTCCGCTCTGTATCGTCATTTCCCCATGTCGGTCATCGTATCGTTTCCGACTGCTGTCCGTGGGACGTAATATCTTTTTCTACGGTATTATTGTAAGAAATTTCTGACATATTTGTCAACGAACAGGCTTCCTAAAAAATCCGGAGCATTCCCTGTTCTTTTATGCAAAATTCTTCAGAAAAGAAAATTTTCAGTGAATATATTCGCACGTTTATACAAAAGCTCAGGCGATCTGAAGTCCGCTGCTCTCCTCAGCATCGAGCCATCGGTCGACATCGTCCTGTACCATGTCCAGCGGCCTGCTGCCTCCGCTGAGAAGAACCGTGTTGAACGCAACGATATCAAAGCTGCTGCCCAGTTCCTCACGGCATGTGTCGTACATATCCAGAAATTCCAGCAAGCCGGCGCCGTATGGCAGGTAGGTTCCCGGCGCCGTCGCTGCGAGCAGCTGACCGTTCTCAGCCATCTGCTTCGAAAAATCCTGTGTGAATCCCAGATCCTCAAGAAATTTCTCAGCATCTTCCAGGCTCCAGCCCAGTCCGTTAAAGCCGGCATCACAGGCCGCATCTATGGCGTATATCATCTGTTCATTCAGCTCGTAATAGCGGCAGACCTCCTCTGACATCGGCGCTTTTCTGATGGCATCGCATGAGGCATACTCAGCCCATCCCTCCGAGTAAGCCAGGTCAGAGAAGAAATAATCGTAGAACGTATTGCTCTCATCTCTGCTCCATGTGATCTGATACATATGCCCCGGCAGTCCCTCATGTGCCAGCGTGAGATACAGACTGACCGGATCGTCATTGCTGTCCGGATTCACATAGATCCGGTTATCACCTTTTTTCGTATAGGAATTGATGGAAGGCGTCACGTAATATGCGGAAATGGTGTCATTTTTCTCATCATCATCCAGATATTCAATGGCGTAATCGATATCAGGTCCCTTCGGAAAATCCTCCATATGCTCTCCCAGATACTTCATGATCTCCTCCGCCGAGTCCATATCGATGGTTTCATCAAGATCATCATCACCGAGCTCTCCCGACAGTTTCGTCAGCGCAGCCACCTGTTTTTTCAGTCCCTGCCTGCAGATCTCTGTGATATCCTGTGCATCAAGATCCATCGTGAAGGCGTTGCGGATGATCAGCTCATACCAGAGGTCCCCGTCCTTCAGCGAACACATGCGGCTGTCTCCGTCCCTTGTCCCGGACAGCGCTTTCAGTCGCTTCTCCGCGTCCTTAAAGGCCGGAAACAGCTTATGAATCACCGAATCCTTCACTTTCTCCCGGTAGGTTTTTTTCTGCTCTTCCGTGAGATCCGTGCTGTCATCCAGTGCTCTTTCGAACTCCGTAATTATGCTGCTGTCCGTTCCCTGTGCCGTTACCGTATCAATTTCATCCAGCGTATCCTGAAGCATTTCGTCCGTGATAAAATACCCCTTTTCCGCATTCTCCTCTGTCATCTTCAGAAGGCTGTCCAGATAGTCCGGCACGCTGTCCAGCAGTTTCGTAAAATCCTCAAAGTCCTCACTGTCCTGAAAAACAAACTGGGAAAGCGAGGTGACGGTGCTGTCAATCACATCTGACTCTCCGCCGAACCAGGTAATAAATTCCGGGTGGCTGCACATCACATAATCGTTCTCCAGCTTTCGCTCCAGCACCGTAAACTTTACCTGCTGTTCTCTGCTGAGAGCATCTTTGTCGAATTTCCGCAGTTTCTTCAGTTCTTCCAGATCATCATCAGCCTCCGCGGAAAAATCCTCCCGGGTGACCGGCTTCATTTCCGGATCCGGCTTTTCCAGGCCATATTTCTCATATTCACCGCCGGTACATTCCTTCATGCTGAGATAATCGCTGCTGTACCAGGACAGCGTCAGATCCTCGACAAAATCATCGAAGCCCTTCGTCTTTTTCCCATAAGTGCCGTTTCCTTCCGCCGGCGCATACCAGTCATCGATGTCCGCACGATCCGCCCCGGAGGAAGTGCTCTGCACACGGTCTTCAGCATGACTGCTGCTCCCGGAACTGTTATGATCTTCATCGTCTTCTTCCGCCGGGCCGTACGTTCCCGAAGCTGAACGGCTGCCGTCGCCGTCCGACCACTCCGAACCCCTGTCCTCTCTGCTGTCCTGCTCCATCTGTCTCAGCGCTTCAAGCGCGGAATTCCCGCATCCCGCCGTGACGCACTGCATGCCTGCCAGGACGACGGCGAGAACGGCCGCGATGATTTTTCTGTGCTTTTTCATTGAATTTCCGCCTTTCTGTATCATCCGCCGCAGCGGACGGATCCTCTCCTGCAGGATCATCTGCAATATGTCTACTATAACCGAACCGGCGGCTTCCGTCCACCTGGAACTCGTTGCGTCTGCATCCCCGGAACGCGTCACGTCTGCATCCCCGGAACGCGTCGCATCTGCATCCCCGGAACGCTTCACGTCTGCATCCCCGGAACGCGTCGCATCTGCATCCCCGGAACGTGTCGCGTCTGCATCTCCGGAACATGTCGCGTCTGCATCCCCGGAACGTGTCGCGTCTGCATCCCCGGAACGTGTCGCGTATGCATCCCTTCGTGTGCGATTGCGGCTGACAGTGAGTGAAAGTAACAGAAACCGGAGAGATCCCGATCAGAGCATAGGATTACCGGCCGATTTGTGGTAAACTTCAGGAGATTGACAGATGTCCGCCGGAAAAGACAAAGAAACGGAGATAATCATGAGGGATGGATGGATCAGAGTCGGCGCCTCCACGCCGGCCGTCGTTGTCGCGGATCCCGCGGCGAATACAGAAAAAATACTTGAAGAAATCGCAGTCATGAGTCAGGAGAAGTGCCGCATTATGGTGTTTCCCGAGCTCGCCGTAACGGCATATACCTGCGGCGACCTCTTCGCACAGACAGAACTCCTGGATGAAGCGGAGCGGCAGCTGCTCCGGATCGCACGAGAAACCGAAAGCTGCGACGCGCTGATTTTTGCAGGGTTTCCGCTTCGCACGGGCGGAAAGCTCTATAATACCGCAGCGGTGCTGAACCACGGCCGCATTCTCGGCTTTGTGCCGAAGAAATATCTCCCCAATTACAATGAATTTTATGAGGCGCGGCAGTTTACGAAGGCACCGGACAGCGTCCGCATGATCCGGTGGCACGGTCAGGAGATTCCGTTCGGCACAGATCTGCTTTTTGCCTGCAGCTCGGTTCCCGATCTCGTTGTCGCCGCGGAGATCTGCGAGGATCTCTGGGCACCGGATTCACCGGATATCCATCATGCGCTCGCGGGTGCTTCGGTTCTGGTCAATCTCTCCGCAAGCAATGAACTGATCGGCAAATACGAATACCGCAGAAGCCTCGTGGCGACACGGTCCGCCAGCCTCGTTTCCGCTTATATCTACTGCTCCTCAGGCACAGGAGAATCCACACAGGATCTCGTTTTCGGAGGTCACCGGATGATCGCGGAAAACGGCACCATGCTGGCAGAGTCAGAACGATTTCTGAACCCGGACGAAAGCAGTCACACCATCACGGAAATTGACGTCTCACGCCTGGCGACGGAGCGCCGGAAGATGACCACTTTCCCGGGCGCCTGTGATACACCGGAGGGAAAAAGGTACCTGACGGTTCCCTTCGATCTTGCGCTCTCGGAGACACCGCTCTCCAGAACTTATGATCCGCATCCGTTCGTTCCGTCAGATCCGGCCGTACGCGCGCGCCGCTGTGAGGAAATTCTGAACATCCAGACGCTCGGCCTCGTCAAACGCCTCTCGCACATTCATGCCGGCCACGTCGTGCTCGGCATCTCCGGCGGTCTCGACTCCACACTCGCGCTGCTGGTCTGCGTGCGTGCGTTCGATCGTCTGAAACTGCCCCGCAAGAATATCCTTGCGGTCACGATGCCCTGCTTCGGCACGACGAACCGCACCTATACCAACGCCTGCAGTCTGGTGCGCGAGACCGGCGCCGAACTCAGAGAGATCAACATTGAAAAGGCGGTCCGCCGGCATTTTTCCGATATCGGTCAGGATCCAGAGGTGCATGACGCAGCTTATGAGAACAGCCAGGCCAGGGAGCGCACGCAGATCCTGATGGATCTGGCAAACCAGAACGGCGGCATTGTCATCGGCACAGGGGACCTGTCCGAATCCGCACTCGGCTGGGCAACCTATAACGGAGATCATATGTCCATGTACGGCGTAAATGCGACGATCCCGAAGACGCTGGTGCGGTACCTCATCGACTGGTACGCCGGCAGTCAGAGCAGCCGCGCCCTGGAGAAAACGCTGCGTGACATTCTGGACACGCCGGTCAGCCCCGAACTTCTGCCCCCGACACAGAACGGTACCATATCGCAGAAAACAGAGGATCTCGTAGGGCCTTACGAACTCCACGACTTCTTCCTCTACTATCTGCTCCGTGCCGGCTTTGCACCGCACAAGATCAGAAAAATCGCCTGCCTCACGTTTCAGGGCAGATACGACGAAGAGACGATCGACAAATGGCTCCACGTCTTCTGCCGGAGATTTTTCTCCCAGCAGTTCAAGCGTTCGTGCATGCCTGACGGACCGAAGGTCGGTTCCGTCGCACTGTCTCCGAGAGGTGATCTCAGGATGCCGAGTGATGCGTCCGCAGCCGCATGGCTGAAAGACCTTGACAGATGAAAAATCAAAAAACAATTTATTAACAAACTATTCAAACTTCACTCACAGGGAGTCCACAAAGAAACTTTATGATAACCATGTAATAAAACAGAAAAGACAAAAAGTTTCTTTATTCACTTTCGGTCAACCTGGACCGATTCTCCTTCCTTTTTTACTTGTCAGAAAGCCGCTGCGGAACTGCTGAAACCGCAACGGCTTTTTGAATGTTCTCTGACTGTTTTGTATTATTTGCACAAAACTTACGTTGTTTTCCCTAATTATCTGATATAAAATGAAAGTGGTTCCGGCTCCGGCCGGACCGGTTTTCTGAAAATGATAAGGTGTATGGGGAAAACTTATGATGAAAAGGAAACTGATTTCGATACTGCTGATCTGCACACTCGGCATCGCCGGGTGTGGAAAATCCGGATCCTCTGACTCATCGTCCGCACCGGCAGGCGCTGCGGCGGCACACAATATTGTCGGAAGCGGTGCAGCGTCTTCTGACCTTTCTCTGACTGTCGCACACTACGACGCTGACGGTGCCGGAAAAATCACCACCATTGACGGCGAACCTGTATCTTCCGCCGGCGCAGGAACGGTCTCCTCCGGTGATGCTTCTTCCGATGGCAGCACGGCCGGTTCTTCATCTTCCGCTTCTGACGGCACAGGAACGGAAAGCACGGATACCGGGACGGAAAGCACGGATACCGGGACGGAAAGCACGGATACCGGGACGGAAAGCGTTTCCGCTTCGGTGAGCTCCGGTTCTGACAACGGAACAGAGACAGGCGGCAGTGCCGTCCGGATTGACATGTCGGAAGAGGCCTCTTCCGAAAACCAGAAAGCAGCCCGCTGTCTCGCGAGCCTCGACAACATCTCCTGGTCAAAGGGCATCACAACCTTCGGCGGCTATACCCCGTCCCCGGCCATACTGAAAACCCTGCAGGACACGACAGACGCCATTACCTCTGAAAGCATGGCGACAGGCTTCATGATCATGGATCTGAACACCTGCGCCGGCGTGTGTTACAACAGTGACGCGAAATTCTATTCATCCGATGCCGCTTCTGCAGCCTTTATCATAGGAACGCTGAACGGAGATCCGACATCCCTTTCAAACCACGGAGAGGAATTTCAGATTGTGGCTTCCGGCGGTAACCGTGATACCTGGTACACCCTGATGAACTATTACGGATTCATCTATATGAATTCATGGCTGTCTTCCGGCGGCATCGATGCTGTCGCCGACGGCAGCGGCGGCGCCTATCTTTCGGCAGAGGATCTGACAAGACTCTGGCTGAAGAACTACCAGTATTTCACGACGGACACGAACGGCTCAACCGCACAGGTCTGGTTCCAGTCGCCTCAGAACTCCGCTCTCAGGGATACGCTGGGCTCCTCTTATACAACGGAAAGTGTGCCAGGCAGCCTCTCTGACAGTAAAACACCCGATAACGACACCACCTGCGAGGGCGGCATTGTCCACGACGGTGACAACCCTTACATCATTGCCGTCATGACTGACTACGCCGCGAAACCGGAGAAACTCAGACCGCTCATCAGCGCCCTGAATGCCTCACACAGCGAACTCCTGCGCGCCGCAGGTAAGTCCTCCTGAAGAGATTGAAAACTTCTGCCATTTGAAAAAAGATGCCGGCTTCTGCAGCTCCTGCTGCTTAAGCCGGCATCTTTTTATTCCCTGTTCATCTTTTCTTTGCGCAGCATCAGCCTTTGAACTCGTCAATGGCATGAGCAATATCATGGCGGTAGTATTTGTTGTCAAAATCTACCCAGTCCACCGCTTTGTAGGCGTTGGCTCTTGCCTCGTGCAGGTCTTTTCCAAGCGCCGTCACATCGAGCACGCGTCCGCCGTTGGTGACGATTTCACCCTTCTCATTGAACTTCGTTCCTGCGTGGAAGCAGACGTATCCTTCTTTTCCGTCAAAGTTCTCCAGACCTCTGATCGGGAAGCCCTTCTTATAGGAAACCGGATAGCCGTCGCTCGCAAGAACGACGGTGACACAGGCATCGTCTGTAAACTGCAGGTCCACCTGATCAAGTGTTCCGTCGATGCACGCCTCACACACATCAACAAGATCATTTTTCATTCTCGGAAGCACGACCTGCGCCTCGGGATCGCCGAAACGTGCGTTGTACTCCAGTACCTTCGGACCGTCATCCGTCAGCATGAGGCCGAAGAAAATCACGCCCTTGAACGGTCTTCCTTCCGCCTTCATCGCATCAACTGTCGGCTGGAAGATATTTTTCTGGCAGTAAGCGTCAATTTCTTCCGTATAGAACGGCGTAGGAGAAAAATTGCCCATGCCGCCGGTATTCAGTCCCTGATCTCCGTCCTTTGCTCTCTTGTGATCCTGCGCGGAAGCCATGGTCTTCACGATATTGCCGTCAACGAAGGAAAGAACCGATACTTCACGGCCGGTCATGAACTGTTCGATGACGAGCTGATCGCCCGCGGAGCCGAATTTCTTATCTACCATCAGCTCCTGAACACCATCCTCGGCCTGCTTCAGATTCTCGCAGATCAGCACACCTTTGCCGAGTGCCAGACCTGAGGCCTTCAGAACGATCGGGAAAGAAGCCTCTGTTCTCAGATAGGCCAGTGCTGACTCCGCGCTGCTGAACACCTCGTAGGCAGCGGTAGGAATGCCGTATTTCTTCATCAGATCCTTGGAGAAAGCCTTGGACCCCTCCAGCACCGCCGCATTCTTTCTGGGACCGAACACGCGCAGGCCGCGCGCCTCAAATACATCCACAATGCCGCCCACCAGCGGATCATCCATGCCGACGATCGTCAGGTCGATCTGATTTTTCTCAGCAAAGTCAGCCAGTTTTTCAAATTCCATCGGAGCGATATCAACGCACTCCGCCAGAGATGCGATACCTGCATTGCCGGGCGCGCAGTAAATTTTGTCGACTTTCGGGCTCTTCGAAACCTTCCAGACGATCGCATGCTCACGTCCGCCTCCACCCACAACCAGTACTTTCATTCCCATCTGTTTATCCTCCCGGATTCTGTCCTGCTTATTACTCCTGTGCTGCGCCGTTATCAGGCGGGCCGTTTCCGGATATATGGAATACGCCCGGGAAAACGGCAGCCTGAACCATACTAACGTGTATGAATGTGAATGATCATTCAGATTTTCCCGTAAACGTAATCTTTGATATGCACTTTTCCGTCGGATACGTTGACCCGGCCGTTGGCGATCAGGTTAATGGCTTCGGGCATGATTTTCCACTCTGCCTGCTCCATCACGCGCCGCTGAAGAATCTCCGGCGTATCGCCGTCCTGTACATAGACAGCCTTCTGAAGAATGATCGGACCGGTGTCTGTGCCGGCATCGACAAAATGCACCGTCGCTCCGGTGACACGCACGCCTCTTTCCAGCACTTTTTCATGCACATGAAGTCCGTAATAACCCCTGCCGCAGAAACTCGGAATCAGCGCCGGATGGATATTGATCATCCTGTTGGGAAAGGCCTTCACCATCTTCTCGGGAATGACCACCATGCAGCCCGCAAGAACGACGAGATCCGGATGCCATTTCTGCGTCTGTGCAAGATAGGCGTCCTCAAATGCCGCACGGTCCGCAAAGTTCTTCGGGCTCACGCATACAGCCTCAATTCCGTGCTTTTTCGCACGCTCGAGAGCGTAGGCCTTCGGGTTATTTGAAAGCACGCCGACCACTTCGGCGTTCGTGATTTTTCCACTGTCGATCGCATCCAGAATGGCCTGAAGATTCGTTCCGCCGCCGGACACGAGTACCGCGATTCTCAGCATAATTCCACACCCTTCTGGCCTTCAGCGATGGTTCCGATTCTGTACGGATATTCTCCCGCTGCCGATGCCGCATCCATGGCCTTCTCAGCCTCATCCGGACGGACAGCGAGCACCATGCCGATGCCCATGTTGAAGGTGTTGTACATGACTTTTTCCTCAACGGATCCTTTCTTCTGCATCAGACGGAAGATCGGCGGAACCGGATAGGAATCCTTTTCAATCCTTGCCACAACGCCGTCGCGGAGCATACGCGGCACATTTTCATAGAATCCGCCGCCCGTGATATGGCTGCACGCCTGAATGGTGACACCCGCCTCGCGGATCGACTTCAGGGCTTTTACATAGATTTTTGTCGGTGCCAGCAGGACATCGCCAAGCTTTCCGTCAAGTTCAGGAACCCAGGTATCGAGCGACTCTGATGTCATGTCGAAAATCTTCCGCACAAGAGAAAATCCGTTGGAATGCACACCGGAAGAGGCAAGTCCGATCAGTACATCGCCCGGCTGAAGGTTTTCGCCGGTAATCATGTCCTTCTGATCCACAACGCCCACTGCAAAACCGGCCAGGTCATATTCGTCCTCCGGATAAAACCCGGGCATCTCGGCAGTCTCTCCTCCGATCAGCGCCGCGCCTGCCTGCAGGCAGCCGTCTGAAACGCCTTTGACAATCGAAGCGATCTTCTCAGGATAGTTTTTGCCGCAGGCAATGTAATCCAGGAAAAACAGCGGCTCGCCGCCCGCACAGGCCACATCGTTCACGCACATGGCCACACAGTCGATGCCGACCGTATCATGACGGTTCATGAGAAATGCAAGTTTGAGCTTCGTACCTACGCCGTCCGTGCCGGAAAGGAGCACCGGATGCTCCATGTTCTTAAAAGCTTCCGCCGAGAACGCGCCGGAAAATCCGCCGATCCCGCCGAGCATTTCCGGCCGTACGGTAGATTTCACATACTTCTTCATCAGTTCGACTGACCTGTATCCTGCCTCAATATCAACTCCAGCTGTTTTGTAATCCATATCTGCCCTTTCTTATTTAATTAACGTGTCTGCCTGAAGAACTTACTTATTGTAATTTCTGTACCCGGTTTTCTGCAGTTTCTCGTCTTTCGCGATGACGCCCTCGCGGCCGTCTTCCAGCGCTTTCTTTACGCTGTCTTTTACCTTTTCATCAGACAGCGCGAGAATCCTTGCGGCAAGAAAAGCAGCGTTCTTTGTTCCGTCGATGGCCACCGTCGCCACCGGGATGCCGGAAGGCATCTGAACGATAGAATACAGGGCATCCGTTCCGTCAAGATTTTTGCTGCTGAGCGGAACACCGATGACCGGAAGCGTCGTCAGCGCCGCACACATACCCGGAAGCGCTGCCGCCATGCCCGCACCGGCTATGATGACCTTCAGTCCTCTGTCCTCCGCGGATTCCACCCAGCTGATCAGCTCATGCGGCTCTCTGTGTGCCGAGATGATATGCATCTCAAAGCTGATGCCAAGCGCTTCGAGCTGAGACGCCGCCTTAGACATGACCGCCATATCAGAGTCACTGCCCATTACAATTCCTACCTGTGCCATTTCATTTCCTCCATTCACAATGTCTGCGGTTACCTGAGTTCTGACACATCTTCAAGAGGTCTGTTCAGTTCCTCCGTTCCCGGAAGCACAAAACGGCCGTTCTCAATGATCCTGATTTTTGATCCGTCCCTGCCGTTGACCTCGATCAGACCGAGTTCTTCATAAGGAATAGTGATATCCGTGTGACAGCCGAAGTAGGCAGCGGAAATATCCGTTTTTCTCAGCGCGGAAATCTCATTGTCTCTGGCGATGACTTCCCTGCCGTCCGGATTGAAGACCTTCAGGTCCTCCTGCCAGCTGTAGCACGTGTCTCCGAAGGCAAAATGCGGTCCCATCTTCTCCGCGATCAGAATCGGGAGCTTCGAGGATATGCCGTATTTCTTCGCCATCCGGTAGGCCGTCGTGTTTGTCCCGATTGCGAATTCTCCCATCGGAACTGTGGGGTGATGGAAAAGAATATTTTCTTCGATGTACCTTCTGTTCTCTTCCTCACGCTCAAAATTATCGCAGGTGTAATCCGCAACCATGCCGTCCTTCACATCGATGCGGAGATTTTTATAATGAAATTCCCCCAGATAAACCTGACTGACAGACAGCCTGCCGTTTGTGCCCATCAGAAGAGGTGAGGTAAAAACTTCTCCGACCGGAATATTGACATCGGCGACGCAGTTTTCAAAATTGGTCTCCTTCTGCGGATCCGCCAGACGATGCAGCTGAACCGTGATATCCGTATCATTGCCGTTCATGCCGAGCACATGAACACTCTCACCCCTGTCCAGCGCCTCGATCAGCTTCTGCTGGATCTGCTGATAGGTCCTGTAATCCAGGTTATTGATTTCTTCCGTCGCGTGAAAAATCTCCTCGAAATGATCGCCGATCTCCGGCACCGGCCACGCGATGATGGTGAAGCTCCTGTCCTCGCCCCGGATGTACCGGTTCGTGATCTGTCCGGCTTCATTATTATACCGCACCTGTTCCCTCTGTGCATCCGGATTCATGGAAAGCGCATCCTTATTGCCTTCCGGCGCAAAGGGCTTCTCCCCGAATACATCCATGACAGCGGGGCCGCCGTGAACGAACGCCAGATTTCTGTAATGTTCGTATGCGGCGCGGAGCGACCTCAGTTTTTCCGTCACAAAATTCCCGTCCATGAAAACAGCCGCGTCGTTCCGGTGATCATATTCAAACTGAGGATTCGGCAGAGCACCGTAATATCCGATTCTGAGATGCTGCCTCCTGTTGACCAGGTGCGTCGCGGACCGGTAGATCACGCTCTCAAGCCCCATGTCCTCAAACTGACGCACGGCATGGCGGACGATCCTTTCGAAGCCGCAGCGGTATCGCAGATTGACTGTCCGTTTGGCGGCCAGATTTTTGTGTTCCACCACAAAGCCCATCCGGTATCCTTCTGTCCAGGTCCTGGCGGCCTTCTCCACTTCCTCCTCAGGAAGCGAGTTCAGGAAAGATGCCATTTTCTCTTCAGAAGGCGTGATATATTCCCCGAAATAATAAAGATACCGGAGATCTGTCAGGTCTTCGTTCATGATCAGATCTCTGGCACAGGAAAGCCCCGGGTCGAGCGTTTCTCTCGTGCGCTGATCCATGAAATCCGCACAGTAATCCAGACAGTACCAGTAAAGGGTATCCTTCAGCGCGTGTGCGTCCGCCCCGTCGGCAAACTGACGGTATATTTCCAGAAACAGCTCCAGCGTGATGAGCATGTCCCATCGGCGGTCCTCATAGGCATAAACCACGGCGCCGCGGCACTCGTTATATAAAAAGCCGATCAGCGGACCCGTTTCTTTCCCGAAGATACTGTTCGCATACGTCGGATTGCCGAAGGAGACATGATAGTTCTCCGGCAGGAGATCGGCATAATCCGCATGATTTAAAGCCCTCAGCTCATCGAGTGTCATATCGTGCAGCGTGCCGTCTTCCACCTGCTTCATCCTCTTCAGCATGGTGCAGAGAAAACCGGCCTCCCGGATAAAAAATTCACGGTACGGTGCAGGAACGGCTTCCTCCTGCCCGATCTCTCTGATTCTTTCTCCGGCAAGCCGGAACCGCTCCTCTTCATCTCCTGTCAGCGTTGTGGCACGGTTCAGTTCGTGCAGCGCCGTATTCCATAGTTCCAGCTGTTCATGACTCAAATGATGTCACCTCTTGATGTAAATTTACGGACCTTACAGCTTCCCTTACCTGCCGTCTCCGGCGGATCCGGCGTCTGTTCAGCCCTTTCCGAGGCTGCCGGATTCGACATTTTTATCCAGAATCTTCTGCATATACTGCCAGATCTGCTCCGAACCGGTCCCCGTTTTTTCATTTCTCTTCTCTACCTGACTGCGCACAATGCCATGCTCCTTCCAGTCGCCCCCGCCGTTGGCGTTGTTCAGAAGCATCGGCTGGAAATTATCCATGGTATGGGCAAATCTCGCCTCCGGTGTCTCGTACGCGTTAAATTCCTCCCAGAGCGCCTTAAGCCGAGAGCCCTGATCCTCGGGAAGCAGGCCGAAGATTCTGTCCGCCGC